>PBQF01000092.1 GCA_002724975.1 Parcubacteria group bacterium | reverse complement strand
TGAACTATCTACAGAGTTTGCCGGTAGTTTTGCTGCCGTAATAGCATCATCAGCTATACCAAGTGTACCTATTTTTGTTAGTGCCATTTATATTTTCCTATTATCCTAATGCAACGGCCATTGCTATTGAAAAGCCCTTACTAGATTTTGTACCAACAGCTTCCACAACATCGGTTGGAGTTCCAGAAAATTCTGCATTTATATTTGCAATATCTCCAACATCTGAGCCTAGTTCATTAAACTCAATTCGCCATTCTTCAAAAGTCATTGTTGTTGGTGTGTTTCTATCGGCCATCGTTTACAACCTCTAACAATTGTTTGAGCATATCCTTAACTTCGGATAATTCGCCTTTTATATTATTTATCTCAGCATTAGTTTGCTGAATTCGTTGTTCTTGTTTTTCCATATTACTACTTCTTTTTAATGCAGCTCTATAAGCGGCATTATTTATACTTAATATAGCTCCACTTTGGGTATCTTTTACTAAATCATTATGCCCTTGTATTTTTGTTTCCATACTATGTCGCCAAAGCCAACGCCCGAAAACTTTGCAATAAAGGTGGCTTTGAAGTATTCAAACTTTTCATAACAATCTTTATAGCAAAGGAAGAGAAATTCTCCAACGGTAATGTTATAGCTAAAACATCCTCATTCTTACCTGCTGTATACTCATACTCTTTAAAATCATTTATAGTTCTAGATATTGGAACTGTAGTATCAGGTATACCAGTAGTATTAAAAGGTACCCATTCTATTTCTGAAAATTTATATTCAGAATTAGATTGTTTAATCTTATAATACACTTCAATAGCAGCTTCTGATTGTATAGAGGCATCAAAAAGAACCTTTATCGCCGTAGCTTCCTGTTGCAATCTAATTTCTCTACTCATATAGATAGATTCATTACCATCTCCTGCAGGTTGTTTTGAATCTTGGTACAATCCTTTACTAACAGATATTGTGCCTACATCTGAAGAACTATCTATTTTATTAATTCTATTTGAAATACACATTACACCAGATTGGCCATCACCTATATCTACCATAGGTGACAATTCATCCCGAGTTGTAGTCATAGCATTATTAATTCTAAAAGATTTACTACCACCTAACTCATTATCTTCATTAATCTTTGAAGTAATAACATGAGGCTTTGTAAAAATATAATCTTGATACATAGGAATCTCAAATGCATCAGCAGCTGCTGTTCTGATCCAAGGAGTTTGTGAAGAACCTAAACTCATACCTGTAGTAACTTGTGCAGAAGAAGTTACTGAAGTTCCTGGAAGTTCCATAATGTTAATTGTCGGACTCAAAGTATCGTATGTAACATTTCTTGTAACAAGAGCATTAGATCCGCCGCCTGACATTGTGGCCGTCGCATTAGTTGTAGTAGTAATTTCAAAACTATCTAATTCTATTCCAGAAATTGATGTATGTGTTTTATTAATTTCTGTTAGTGGTATACCAGCAAAAACATAAAACTCTACTGTACTTCCATCTTCATGTGTTACTGCTGTTGTACTATCAGAACCTCTTGTACACCCAGTTAGCGTATTAGTAGATTTACCTGAATACTGGATTACCTCATCGTCAATCTTTATATACCCAGCACTTGCAAAATTTGTAGCTGATGTCAATGTAATACTAGTATCTGAATTGGATAATGTACCGCCTTCATTTAAGGTAGTATCAGAAATTTCAGAATGAACATCTCTTATAATTACATTGTTTAGAATAGAGTGCATTCCATGGTTAAAATATTTAACCATTACTTCATTAGCACCAGAAACGACTTCTAATGGATTTTTACCCATATAAGATGTTGAACCATTAGACTTTGGTATAAATCCATTTGCTCTATTTAATTCTTCATTTGTTAAATAAACATTGCCTGTGGTAGAAGTAGAAAATTTGGCTCTATGCAATTGAAATTTCAAATCTTCAAACTGTGATGCTGTCCAAGCAAAAGCATTTTGTGATTTAAACAAAGAACCTAGATAAGGCTGTTCTGTTACAGCAGAAGTACCTCCAACATCACCTTCACCCATCCTTGAAATCCAAACCTTATAATCTAAAGATGGTGTAATTATTACTATAGCATATTCTGTTTTATATTTCAAATGTATTGGCCAATCAAATTCAAAAGTTGTAACCGTAGCTGCTGTAGTCGCATCAACATTTATATCAGCAGCTTCTTTTGTTACCTGGCTTCCTGGAATAACCTCATCTGATGGATATCCATTAATTACAGAACGCAGTTCTACACGGACAGAATGAGGATTTGTACTGGTGTCTTTTTGTTGGAAATAAAGATCAACCTTTGTAGCAAAAATTCCATGAGGAAATTCTACATCTTCTATTCTAATTGTTTGAGCTAATGGATCTTCATAACAACCTGTCTTTACTGCAGCAGAGGTAACACCGCCACCAGGCCTTCGGCCTTTACCTGATCCCGCTGATTCGCCTAAACCAAAGTGTGTTGTTCTATTACCTTCAATCGTTCTTTTTTCTGTAAATTCTGGTGATCGTGTAACCATACCTTGTTTCAGACTATTAAACCGTTCTTGTTTAATTTGTTTTTGTCCGAATGCTTGATAAATAGCTTCGCCAGAAGTTGCTGTATCTCCAATAAGTTGACTATTAGTAGAACTACTGGTTAAACGAAATACACCTTTTCCAACTGGGAATTTAAAACTATTGGTACTCGGTATAGTAAATACCATTTGAACACCACCAATACTATCAGTTCTTAATTCTGAACCTTTAACACCATCTGTTACTAATGGAAATATTGATGTGTTATATGTTGCACTAGCTGGATTGGGATCAGTATATTGTTTATGTTCATTGATTATGGTACTATTTGCACCTCTTTCTGAAATTGTAAATGTAGTAGCTGTTTTAGAACTATAAACCATTTCTTCTGTAGCCACATAAGGTGTGCCAGAAGTATTATTCCATGTATATGGATCAGCCTTTGAATCAAACTCGCCTGAACCTTTTGCTGCTAAATTACCGCCATCAAAACTTCTAGCCTCTGTTGTCGGATCTACAATAGAACTAATAACAAGTCTACCTGAATCTGGAAAACCTGTAGTTGAAGCTACTGTTATAGTTGTAGCTGCTTTTGTAACTTCTGCTGTCAATAATGATGATGCCGAAGAAGTTCCATGCGGCCTACAATGTGCTGCAACAGATTGTTTATTAAAGAAAGGATATAATACAGTATTAGGTTTAAAGCCTTTACCTGTAACAGTAATATCTCTTTTTCTCATCCATGGAACAACTTCCATAGTTGTTTCATCACCAGCACTTCTATTCTGTTTAAAATCATGTACATCAAGATCAACGCCTGTTCTAGATTGTTGTAATTTAACTTCAGTCCATAAATTAAAATCTAAATTAAAACTGGCTGATGTTGTTACATTGCCTTTTTTATCTGTGTCGGAATGGAGGCCTATAGATACATCTATAGGTGCTTTAAGTTGTTCCTCTGAAGGCCCGGTCGGGGCTTTATAATAACCCAAGCCTCCCTCACGATTTGCCTCATCTTTAAGACCTCCGAAAAAGTCTTGGTATACACTAACATCATCTGTTTGCCAAGATTTCCATTCTCGGCGATGCCGTTCACCGCCATTCCATTGAAGCCATTGGTTATAATCACCTTCTATTGCTATATTAAATGCTTCTTGTTTTTCAGTATCTATCCATAAATCAGAATCTGGACTTAAATCAATAGTCCCATTCCAAAAAACTGTATTAAAAGGATTTAGATTTTCTGCTCGTGTAGCAAAAGGATTAGAATGGTTATTTAAAGCCTCATGGGTATAGGTCAACATAGCCAAATCACCTTTTACCACATAATTATCTGCTGTTCTTTCACTATCTGTAGTATTTTCTTCTATCAACCCAACATTCATCACATCATGTTCTGGTCGAAATTCTCCACGGGTTCTGTCTACCGAGCCAGCATAATCTTCATGTAAGGAATCTCCCACACTATGATTTTTAAAATTATCTACAACAAATCCTGTTTTGAATCTATCAAATCCTGCTGCATCTAGAACTTTAAAATTTTCAGTATCTTTTTCTAATAGGGATAATGTTACAGTTTTTTCAAGGTCTTTTAATCGTTTAGATATCCCTGTAATATCCTGCATCCTCCAACGCCTATTAGATGGTATTTTTATTTTTATAAATCGTTCATCTATAGTATAGGGACTTATATTTAAAGTTGCTAATAGCATAGCATCTGGAATTTTTTTAGTTGGCACCATAGGCATATTAGCAGGAGTGCCTTTGGCCACCTGAAATTCACCTTTATGTGTAAGATACAATCTATCAATTCGCCCCAAATAGTAATCATAATCAGCAGTCATACTACTATCAGGTCTGGGAATATCAGTCTGTGAAGATCCAGTACCTTCAAAGACTCTATTATTAAATGTAAATGCTGTAGTAGAGCCTGAAGTAGAAATATTCGCTACTCTAGGACGAAAATCTAAAACATCTGATAATCTCCTATTTCCAAATATCGGTATTTGGCCATATTCTAATTGGTTTGTATAAGAGTCTATACTAAAGAAATCTCCAGTACCGTGTGTGAAATAGTCATACACTATTAACAATTGTCCTGTAGGTGCTGATTCATTTGCGTATCGACTAATTCTAGCAATATCATAAAAACCTTCTCGTTGGCCAGAATCAAATTGAAATTTACTACTAATATTAGTATCACCAGTTGTAACAGCTGTTACTTGTGCTGTATAACTATTAATCTGTCCCACAAATTGATCTAAAACTGTAAATGTACCTTCTTGATAAGCAAACTTTACTGTGGTACTAGTATGATCTATTACCAAGGCTGTAGCGCCACTGGCTGAGCCTTTAATTTGTTCTCCATCAGCAAAAACTCCTGTTTGATTACTAACAGTAGCTTGTGGAGATACTGGTGTTGTACCTATAGCAGCAGATTCATAAACTGCCCATGCCCTATAACCATCAGCAAACCCTAATGAAATATGTCTATCTTCAACTCTATGACCAAATATTTGGCTACCAGAAGCGTTATTAGATACTACCAGCTGTGTCATCTTCTGCCGGGTTTTTGTTTTGTGTGTAGCTCCAGTAACATTTATAGTGGCTATAAATTTTATAGCCGTATTAGTTCCTAGAGCTGTATTTGTTATTGTTAAAGTTTGGTCACTATTAGATAAAACAAATCCAGTAGCTGCTGAAACTATATCGCCTTGGGCAATGCCTGTTGTACTTGTGCCCAAAGTATCAATATGCATAGTGTAATCTTTTTCAGCATGGGCTACAAACTTCTCACTTGCACCTCCAGTATTAAAGACTATAACTCCGCCTGAAGATGTCTTAACAGAAGTGCCAGAAAATTGTCGCCTTATAGTGTGTGTTGTATCTGATGCTACTGCAACTAATGTTTTAACATTTCTATCGGCCATTGGAAACAATAAAGATGAATCATTAGGCTCTTTAATTTCTCCACGAAATCTTGTAGCTTGAACAGTTGTTACATATCTACTGAAAGCAGAATCTACTGTTACAACATTTCCACTGATTGCGGTAACTCTGCGCTTCTGTATTGCGCCATTAGCTCCTGTGGGTAATCCTAAAACATCATTAACCACCAGTTCTTCAGATAACTCCCCGTTTAATGTTTGCAATCCTGTACCAACACCTTCTGCTAAAATGTTATCGCCAAAAAGATCGGCATTAGTAGAACCATCTTCCTGCATTATATTACCAGAGCCATCTTCTAATGCTACTTCATCATAAGTGCCGTAAGTAAAGTCTCCAGTCATTGTGAAGGTTTTATCTAAATCTATATCACCACTAAAATCTTCACCTGAGTTTACTGTGTACACCATAAATACTTGTTTTACATCTTGATTGAAATTTCTATTAACAACTGTAGATATAGTTCCCGCTTCACTATCAGCGGTTGTACTACTTGTAATAGCTTCTCCAGTAGTAAATCTTCCTGTAACACCCTGCAATCTAGCTGTCGTACTAGATGAGGTTGTTGCTACAAGATATCCTGTTGCACCAGAAGTTCCACCCGTTATCAAAGAATTTGCAGTAAGAGTATTAGCAGAACTCATGGTAAGCTCTACAAACATATTAATGTCAAATAAATGTAAATTATATTTTGATGTAATATTTGTTGCAGTAGCTCCTGCCGTACCGCTTAGATACTCAAAGGATCTAACTCTAGCATTACCTACATGGGTGCCTGAAGAGGATCCTCTTGTTGATGTTTGTCTGCTATAGAGTTGTATAGTCTTAAACGGATCTGTATCAGTACCATTTAGTGTGACATCTGGAGAACCATATACATTAGTAACAGTAACATATTGGCCCAAATTAGCTGAGATTGTTCCATTTTCAACTGATTCTGATGAACGAGCTTTATCAAAGTCTACTACTGTTGGTGCAAGAGTTTCAACTTCTCTACCAGATACATACCCCTTCCCTGGGCTTATCATGGTAACAAATTTTGTTTCGTCTCCTACAGGGCTAGTAGTTGAAGTATAAAGTCCATTATTAACTCCAGTATCTAAATGTTCCTTTATTGTTAAATTGAAAGGTTTAACTACATAATCACCAGACTCTTCCGATGTTCGTCTAGCAATCATATTTTCTATTTCACTATATTGTGGATAACGAATATGTGTTTTTAACGAACCAGATTCTAATCTTATTAATTCAACAAAGTTAATATCTGTTGTTGCTGTTAAAGCGTGTTTAGCTAATGTTAAAGTTAGTTTAAGTCTATCGGCCCCAGGAGCGGTTTCATTAGATGCTCCTTGAGCATTATCAAGTAAAGAATCATCATCCAGGTGGCTGATTAAATCTTCTGTAATATCCCAACCTACACGATATGAAGGTGTATTAGTATATTTGTCTAAAATTAAAGTTTGTTCAGAGGCCCTAACAAACATACCCCGGATGAAGAAAACTCCTTCCGTTACTGTTACTGCACTAGCGGCCGATGTGGCCTCTGTTGCAAAACAGGCCGCGGAAACGACATTAGCAGAATATGAACCTACAGCTGCATCTGCCTTAATATCTTCACCGTCTGTAAACCCCCATTCACCAGTTGATCCAGTAGATACATATTTCACATATAAAGTATCTGGATCCCCTGCTGCTGTTGCCGCTACATAATTTATAACTTTGGCTATAACACCACTTGTGTCCCCAGTAATCTCCTTCCCCACATAAGAACTTAAATAGGAGGATATAGATGTTGTTGAAGCTGTAGGAAAAGTAGATTGTAATTTTACAGAATAATATTCATTATCATATCCAACACTACCTGGAATAACAATTGAACCTTCTTTGAATATGTGTCTACCAAATCTTTCAATTTGGTTTTGCATAATACTTTGAAGGGTTGTTAATTCTCTAGCCTGTACTGCAAACCCAGGACGAAATAATACTCTATGGTAACTGTCACTCTCAGAATAATCATCATAATATGGTGTGACGTTCAGGTCTGTTTTTTGTGTCATTTAAAATT
>PBQF01000091.1 GCA_002724975.1 Parcubacteria group bacterium | reverse complement strand
ATATCATCATGATCTATAATAGCAATCCAATCAAAATTTGTTTTATTTATTGCATTGTTTCTTGAGGTCGCTAATCCATGATTGTGTTGATAAAAATAACTTATATTAAGTTTTTTATTTAAATTTATGTATTCTTTAACTATATTTTCGGTTTTATCATTAGAACCATCATTAACGATTATTAATTCCCATTTTTTATATGTTTGACTTTTAATACTATTCAAAGTTTCTATAATATTATCTTGAGAATTATAACAGCACATTATAATCGAGAAATAAATATCCATAAAAATTATTTGTGCATTTTCTTATAAAGACTTAAAATTTTATGGAAAACATTACTAGGAAATATTTTTTTTAATAAAGTGTATGTGATATATTTGATCTTAATGTTTAAAATTTTACCAAATAAACTTCTTTTAAATATTTCTTGTTTGTGTTTTGATTTTGCTAAAAGTTTATATTTTTCAGAAAGAAATATTTTGTTATCGCTAGATTTTACAAAAAACCATGAAGGAAATTGTGAATATTTATCCAAAGACTTTTTTTTAGTTATGAACAAATCACATTCAGATTGCTTAACAACATCATTAACTGTCATCTTAACCAATGGCCAATCATCATCATAATCATCCCCGGCACATATTCCACCAACTTTCAATTTTTTTAACCAACTAACTAATGTTCTTCCTCCATCATTTCCTTCATGAGCAAATCCATCAACATAGATGAAATCCAATGAAAGATCTTCAAAGTCATTTAGGGCATTTTCAAATTTTTTTCTTACTAACTTATAATTTTCAAATATTGATAATTTTTTTTTTGTTTGAATATACTCATTTTCATTATGCTGAAAGATATCATAGGAATCTATTCCAAAAAAATATTTAAATTTTTTTGTTTCCATCATTTTGTATGAGAAACCTCCTTCTGCAACTCCTAATTCAACCCCGATATTATTAATTCCTTTTAAATTTTTAACAATTTCGTATCTATCTATGTTTGAAAAAATAACTTTCATTTGTGAATAAACTTTGATCTTAAAATCCAATATGTATATTCAAATAAATTTATAAAAATATTTATGTACAATTTTATTTTTTCTTTAAATGTTATATTTCATATAATAATAGAAACTGAATTTTTATAACTAGTTTGAATAATATTTACTGTTTCAAAATATTTTTTGATTTTTTTTAAATATTTTTACAAGATTACTTTTACCACATTCATAATCAAGAAAGGATTCTAATTTTAAATTAATACATAAATTTATTAACCTATACATTGGTGCTAAGTTTCTTAAATAGTCTTCGTCTTTAGAGTACAAACCCTTGTACAATTTAACTTTTTTTTATATTCATAATTTAAATAATTTTGTCTTTTCCCCATTTTTTTACATAATTTTTTAAAGCAATTTCAATAATTCTATCTTTATCTAAATTCTTTTTATAACCATCTATCAAATCTTTTAAACAATTTCCTATTCTTTCAGAACCTCGATTGTCTCTAAAAGGGTCAAAATACTCGATACAGTCTTTCCAATTTCCAAATAATTCATTCTTCTTATCTCTAAATAAGTTTTCATTTATTGCTTTTATTGTATCTGGCCAATTGTTATAAATATTTATTTTATTAAGCGTTTCATATATTACACTATTTTTTGCAGACTCTCTATCGATCAAAATAGTTGGTATTCCGTGCAAGGCTGTTTCAATCGCAGCAGTGCCAGCAATTAAATGACTGTGCACAACTAAATCACTTGATAAAGCTGCTAAAATTGGGGTGGTTTTAGCAAATTTTTGAGACTTGTCCTCAATTTGATCATACACATAACATCTTCCGGTACTTATAGCTTCTTCAAGTAATTTATATGCATTTTTTAATTTTCTCCTAAGGCCATATGAATATTTTGGTTTAAAAATAACTCCAATGGCTTTATTTTTTAAAAGCTCATCAATTATATAAATGTAGTTATCTTTTTGAAGTTGATCTCCCGTATGCCATCTTTCATCTGGGGTCGAGTTTTCATCTAAAACACACACAATTTGTTTAGCACCATTATTTAGTATTTTCCTTCTAATTTCTTTTGATTTTGCTATCATTTCACTTGTGATCATAAAATTTGGGCAACCAGTAATAACGTGATGGTTTACATGTGAAGGAGTTTTTTTATCAATAAAAACACTTAACTTACTGTTACAAAAATATATATCTGTAAAAAGCTTGCATTCATAAAATGGCACACCTTCAAAATTTGGTTGAAAAAAAGTTGAAATTCCTCCTATTGAATTTATAGCATCCGTGATCGGAATATGAGAAGAATCATATTTATACCAATTTAAAAAAATCTTTATATTATGGGTTTTGAAATAATTTAACCATTTATTATAAAGATATTCATAATTACATAAATGATAAAAAATATTCGATTTTTCAATATCAGTTTTCAAAAATAGAGAATATATATAATTGTAATCAATAATTTTATGATATTGGAAATCAAGGGAGAATAAATTTACAGATGTATTGATACCAAATTTATTGAGCTTTGAAACTTCTTTAGGATTTTTGCAATCATACAAAGTATCTTTAACTAAAAAATTAGAGTTTAACAGCCAAAGTAAATCTGATTTCTCTCCATTAAGTATTAAGTTAGGTTGATATTGACGTTCGCAAAAAAGTTTATAATTATGATTGTTACTCGTATTGAGTTTTTCAAAAATATTAAATTTACGTATAAAAGATTTAATTATTATTTTTATATAAATTTTTATAATGATAAGTTTATATACAATTTGCGATCTATACTTTGAGTAACTTAAAATTTTTATTTCTTTATTTTTAGCATATTCTACATAGAGATTTAAACAAGGTCGATTTACAATATAAAAAATACACTCTTTTTTAGCTTTTTTTGTATCAAATATTTGATTAAGTACATTAATTAAGTATATTAATCTAAAAGGGGTATTTTTATTTATAACAAAATCTGCAAAAATACTCTTAGCAACGTAGTGATTTAGATTATTTTCTTTATTTTCACTTACTATTAAATTTAAAAATTTAAAATAAGATTTTTCAAAATCAAAAAGTTCTTTTTTTTGTATTATTAGGCTATAGATTTCACCGTTTTCATTTCTAATATCAATCATTCTGAATTTTAATTTAATAAATTCAAAACCGAAATATCTGTATATTTTTATAATTAATTTAGATAATTTACTTGTCGAATAAATATAATAGATTTTTTTATTTTTTTTTTTAAATAAAATTTAAAAAAAATATAAATTAAAACATTAGAATTTACCTTCTCAAAAACAATAATATTTTTGTTATTCATAAATTTTATTTACTATTTTCATTACCTCAAGTACGTTTTTTGTATTACCGATTCCAATTGATAAATTATTATTAATAGCTCTTTAATCCAATTAAACCTGCTTTAGAAGATCTAAAAAAATTTTACATTTTAATTATAGGAAAAAATCCTTTGTTATGGTAAATTTTATATCAAACACTTGTACCTTTTTTATAATATTTGAGCTTATACAATATTTTAAACATTATAATTTATGCCTTTAGATCCTCCTATCATACAAGTTGTACATAAAATATTCATAAAGAATTAATTTAAAGATTTAATTTCTTTGATTAGTTTCATAATTTGAACACCTTGATAATAATCGCATAATTTTTTAACTTTTCCACTTAAAATAGATTTATGAAGCTCAAAGTATGTGTCGTAAATATTAAATTTTTTATATTTGTTAATTATTTTTTGGCTTTTATTTATGATTTCGATTTTATTATTAATTAAATCCGCTAAAATATTTATATTCTCTCCTTTAATAGAAATTTGTCTCATCTCAATTTTTGAAAAATAATTAAGACTAACATTAAAATGAATTTTATCTTTATTTACTGCATATAGTAATAAGAAATCATCTGATGTAACTTTTAAATTAGATATTTTTAAATTTTTTACAAATTTAGGAGTTAATCTACCAAATATCCAAGTTAAGTAGTCTAGTTCATGACTTAAATCTAATAACACACCTCCTCCTAATGATTTCTTAGCACTGGATGTATTCACATAATTGGTATTTTTTCTCCAGGCTGGTAAATAAGAATCACATTTTACATCAACATACCATATTTTTTGTTTTCGAATATTCTTATTTAAATATTGCAAAATTGGATGCATTCTTAAATTATAACCAACAAAAACTTTGTTATTATTAATATTTAATTTTTGAAAATTTTTAAATAAAGGTTTTTCTACTAAAATAATTTTTTTTTGAAAATTTCTGACTATAAAATTCAAAAATTTGAAATGTGAAGAAGTTTCAGTAGCTATTACAAAATAATCAGGATCAATATCGATTATTTTATCAAAAGAATTGATGGCATTTTTATATTCAATGTTTCTTCTAGAATAGATAAAAATTTTATTGAATTTATTTATTCTTTTAAGAGAAATAAGATGTTTTTTTGCTATAGATCCATAACCAATGATTAAAATTTTATTAATCAATCAAAATCTCTCAAATGATTTTTTATATTCTGACCATTGACCAACATCAATCCAAGAATCTTCATAAATCGGATAAACACCAATCTTATATTTATTTTTTTTTGCAATCTCAACAAGGTGAGTAAAATCAAAATATTTATTTGGTGGTATTAATTTCATAACTCGTTTATTAAAAACATATAAACCAGAGTTAATTAAAAAATCATATTTCGGTTTTTCTATTATTTTTGTCAAGTTTCCTTTCTTATCTATTTTGCAATTACCATATGGTATAATATATTCTTTAGTACTAGCTACTAAGGTAATATCATTTGATTTTTTTTTATGAAAATCGAGTAAATCTAAATAGTCTGCATTTATAATCACATCACAGTTTGAAACAAAAAAATTATTAAGAATTTTATTCTTTGCTAAAAGAATGCCACCTATTGTTCCTAAAGTTTTTTTTTTCTTCAAAAAAATTAATTGAAAACTTTTCTTTAATTTCTTGAATATATGCCTTTAATATCAAGCTTTTATAATTAATTATAAAATTAAAGTTTTGAAAACCTTGTATATGAAATTTTTCTATTATTCTCTCAAGTATAGTTTTACCATTAATGGGTATGAGAGGTTTGGGCAAAATTTCTGAAAAAGGCTGTAGTCTTGTTCCTTGTCCACCAGCCATAATTATAACTGGAATATTGATTTTTTTAATTGCATTTTTTTTATTATTATAAAAAATTTCATCCCAATGTAAAATTTCAACAACATTCTTTTTAGAATCAATTACTGGAATAAGATCGAATTTCTGCTTTAGAAACATTTTTTTTGCTTGTTGGTTAGTAAACTCACCATAAACAAGAAAACTAGGTTTTTTCTGAAAAATTCTAATAATTTTTGAATTTATATCTACACCTAAAACAATCGCTTTTCTTATATCACCGTCACTAAGGGTGCCAATTAATTTTTTATTATTATTAACAATTACTAAACATTTTCTTCCAGATTTGTTTAATAATTTTAGTGCCTGTTTTATGGAAATATCAGTTTTTGCAATTGTATTTTTCATAAATTAAAAAATTTTTTATTAAGATTTTTTGGCAAATTTATATTTTTTACTTTATTCAAATTTTTTTTTATAGTGTAATTTTTTTCATATGGATTTATAACAGAATTTAAAGAATTTACATATTTTTTACTAAACAATAAATTTAAAGATTTTATAATTTCATTTTTCATTGGTTTACAATTAATTATGCTTTCTGCCATATCTCTTCCCTGCTGCCTGTTGCCAATATTAATTGTTCCTGTATTTAAACTTGGTGCTTCAATAATCCCACTTGATGAATTGCCTATTATGCCATCAACTATTTTCAAAATACTTAAAAAAATCAAACTTCCTAAAGAAGAAAATAATCTTGTATTGTTAGGATGGTTAGATAAAAATTTTCTAATTAATTTTTTAATTTCTATATTTCCTGCATCTGCATTGGGGTAGGTAAATATAATCAATGTATCATTTAACATTGCAAGAGAATTTAGAATTTCTTTTAATGAATTAGAAGAGTTCATATGATCCAATGTCTCTGGATGGAAAGTTACCAAAAGATTCTTTTTTTTAAATTTTATATCAAGGATGTTTTCGAGTTTGGTTTTATTAATTAGTTTGCAATTATTAATTTTTTCTATTCCTAAACTTCCTACATTAAAAACTCTCTTTGGATCTTCTCCAAGCTGTATGACTCTTCTCTTGTAATTTTCTGTAGCAACAAAATGTAACCAGCTCATTTTAGTTATTGAATGGCGTATCCCTTCATCAATAGCTCCAGCTGTTGATTCCCCACCATGAATATGTGCTATAGGAATTTTTAAAAAATATGAAGCGATTGCAGCTGATAATATTTCATACCTATCTCCCAATAATACTACTAAAGATGGTTTTAATTCTTTAATAGCATCTGCAAAATTAATAAGAGCTATTCCTGTAGATTTTATCATCGCTGAGTTAGTGTCACTTGAAATCAATATTTCGATTTTTTTATTAATTTTGAATTTATCATTATTTATTTCCTTAATAGTTAAACCATGTTCTTCAGATAAATGAGCTCCGGTAACAATTATCTGTAAATTTAATTTACTGTCTTTTTTAATGGCTATGCATAGATTTCTTAAAAGTCCGTACTCAGCTCTACTTCCTGTAATTACACATATATTTTTTTTTTGCATTTAGTTGATTAACGAATCTTTCTTAAAATTTTTTCTTGAAACTTTACCAATATATCTATCCCAATAGATTGGAGATATTCCTGTGCCCGGTCGTTTTACAGTTAGATTAGATGAGGAAAAAACTTCTCCCTTTTTTATATCCTTTAAAGCAACTATAGATTTTCTAACTATTTTAATATTTTTTAACTCACTTTTAGATGGTTTTTTTAAATATGATCCTAATATAGACTCTGTGTTTCTAATATTTTGTGCCATTTTTTTAAATTGTTTTGGATCTAAACTTGTCTTATGATCTGGACCATTCAATTTTTTACTAATAGTAAAGTGTTTTTCAATAACCTTTGCACCTAATGATACAGCTACAATAGGAACTTCATCTGAATTAGAATGATCAGAATATCCTATTTCTACTTTAAATTTATTTTTTATAGTTAACATAGATCTCATATTGATATCTTCTATCGGTGATGGATATTCTGTATTACAATGCATTACAATTATATTTTTTTTTGGTGTCCCGGATTTAATTAATGTTTTGATAGCTAAGTCTATTTCTTCAATATTTGCCATACCGGTTGATAATATTAGTTTAGATTTCAATTTTCCCATAGCTGTAAGATAAGGCAAATTATTTATTTCACCTGAAGGTATTTTAAAAAGATTTATTTTAAAACTTTTAATGAAGTTAATACTTTCTATATCGAATACTGAAAAAAAAATTTTAATTTTTTTTTTATTAGCATAATTTATCAATTCGGAAATTTTACTTTCACTTAACTCTAATTTTTTCAACAACTTATATTGATCAATATTATTATTACTTATGTTTTTTTTTTGATATTGAGTTAGTTTAGTTTTTTTTAAAATTATATTTTCAGTTTTGAAAAACTGAAATTTAATGAAATCAGCTCCAACATTTTTAACTTCATCAACTAATTTTTTAGCTAAGCTTAATTTTCCATTATGATTAACTCCTGCCTCAGCTATTATAATTGTTTTATTATTTTTCATTTTATAAAATTAATTTATATTTAAATTACATCTAGTTGGATGATCTATATCACCATCATCTTTTGCAAACAATATTTCTTTAAAATTATTGAATTTAATTTTTTTTAACATTAAATATTAGAAATATATTTGCATATATTTGAACTAATAAATTTTATTTGTTTAACTGTTAAAATAGGACTACTAGGCAAACAAAGTCTATTAGTATATACGTTGTTCAGATAATTAATATTATCACTTCCATATTTTAAAAATGGTTTTTGTAAGTGATTAGGGTACCATAGAGGTCTAGTTTGAATCCCACACCTATAAAGTTTTAAGATCAATTTTTTTAAATTCTTTTTATTAATTTTTTTATTAACTTCTAATATATTTAACCAATTATTACTATTGCAAAATCCAGGTGTAGATGAAATATTTAGATTGGAAATATTTATAAAAAAATCTTTATAATTTAAGTGGATATTTTTTTTTATTTTTAAAATTTTGTTTATGTTATTTAATTGGGAAATTCCAAGTGAGGCCTGGATGTTATTTAATTTATAATTATAACCTATCTCATTATGTATATGAAAAATATCGTCATCTTTAGATTGATTAATATAATAACGAGCCTTCTCAGCGATTGAAATATAATTAGTTAATATGGCGCCTCCACCTCCGGTGGTAATAATTTTGTTGCCATTAAAAGATAAACAACCTATGATTCCAATAGTTCCAGTATGTTTGTTTTTGAATTTGCCATTATTATAAAATGTACCTAAACTTTCAGCAGCATCTTCAACTATGAAAATATTATTTTTTTTACAAAAATCATATATTGGCTCAATATTAGCAGCATTTCCAAAAGTATGAACTAGAACTAAAGCTCTGATTCTTTTTCCAGTTTTAATGTTAGTTAAGCAATTTTTATTTTTGTATTTTGTTTTTTTTGTTTTATTTTTTAAAAAGCTTAAAAGCTTTTGATTATCAATTGTATAATACTTATCAATATCTATAAAAAAAGGTGATAATTCATTATAGATTATTGAATTTACTGCAGCAATAAAAGTTAATGACGGGACTAGAACCTCGTCATTTTTATCAATATTTAAAAGTTTTAGAGATAGGTGTAAGGCAGATGTTCCGTTTGAGCATGCAACAACATATTTTGAACCTGTATAATTTGACAATTTTTTTTCAAATTTTGATATCATAGGTCCAGCACTTGAAACCCACCCGGATTTGACGCATTCAATTACTTTTTTTAAATCTGACTTATCAATAAATGGTTCGTGTAAATATATCATTTAATTTATATAAGTTTTTTGATTGTAAAATACTATAATTATATTTTTTTAATTAAAAACATTAACTATAATTTAAGATAAAATTTTTTTGGTTATCTTTACAGTTTCAAATGTTTCTTTTATATCTTGTGCTGGCCAATGCAATTTTTTATCTAAAATTAATTTTTTAAAAAAAATTAATTGTTTATAAAAACCTGGCTTAAATTCTGTATCATTTTTTGATGGCTGAATTATTGTTTTGTTAAAACGATGATCTATTAGATATCCTTTTTCAAGAGGGTCAAAAACAGCTGAAATTCTATCACCAAAAAGTTTTACGGACCAGCCTCCAGGAGAATACCAATTAGATACATAAGTGGCTATTATTTTTTTTTTCGATTTTAAAATCATTGAAAATTGGTCGCCATTTATATTATATATTGAATTTTTTATGGAAAAAATTTTATCAAATTCTCCGCCAAAATATCTTAGTAAATCAATTGTATGAGTGGAGTTTGCATATATCCAATTATATAACAATTTTCCGGTTTTTCTTTTTTTTATTTTCCAAAAACGTTCGTGACCTTCGATTAGAATGCCATACAGTTCTCCCTTTTTCTTAATATGCTCTATTCCTTTTTCAAACACTGAATAAAATCTCCTATTATAACCTACCATATTAAGAGTTTTATATTTATTAGCTAAACGTAAAAGTTCTTTTGCTTGTTTAAAGTTTAAGCCAACTGGTTTTTCAGTAAAAAAAATTTTTCTATAAGGAATTATTTTCTTTATAACATTGAATGATTCGTCTGGACTAACTAATACAATAACTGCTTGTATACGATTATCCCTCATCATTTCATCAATAGTTTTATAAACTTTTACAGATTTATTTTTTCTTGCAAATTTAAATGAATTTTTATTTGTTTTAGTAAAAACACCACTAATATTAAATTCTTTAATTTTTAAGATAACTTTGTAATGCTCATTAAATATATGTCCAAGGCCAATAACACCTAAGTTTATTTTAGACATAATATATGTTCTTATTAAACCTATGATGATTTTCTTTGATCCACTTAATTGTTTTTTCTATACCTTCATCTAAAGATATTTTTGGAGACCACTCTGTAAATTTTACAAATTTTGAGTTATCCGCTTGCAATCTCTCAACTTCACTTTCTTTTTTTCTTATCCTAGCGTTATCAGATAATATTTTTTTTCTTATATTTATTTTAGAAAATATAATTTCAATTAGTCTATTTAAATTTATCATTTGATTACTACCAACATTAAAAATTTCACCGTACAATTCATTACATTTAATTGCTTTTAAATATGCATCACATAGATCTAACACGTAAGTAAAATCCCTTTGAACATGTAAATTGCCTAATTTCAACTCATTATCTGCGTTTAAACATTGCAATATTATAGTTGGAATTATAGCTCTAGCAGATTGTCTAGGGCCGTAGGTATTAAAAGGACGAATGATCTTTAATGGAATATCAAATGAATTATAATAACTCAAGCCTAAATGATCTGCTGATATTTTACTTGCTGCATATGGAGATTGAGCATTAAGTCTATGCTTCTCATCTATTGGAATACTTTGGGCAGTCCCATATACCTCAGAGGTGGAAGTAATTATGACTTGTTCAGTATTTAAATTTTTTATTGATTCTAGAACATTATATGTCCCTTCTAAATTTGTTTTTAAATATGCGATAGGAGATATATAAGAGTAAGGTATTCCAATCAAAGCAGCTAAATGTATGCAAATTGAACAGTTTTTTAGAGCTTTATTTACGGAGTCATAATCTCTAATATCCCCCAATATAAATTCAATATCATTAAAATATTTTGAATTTTCTAGATAGCCATAACTACTATCACTATTGTATCTATCAAAAGCTAAAACCTGATAATTGTTTTCAACTAAATATTCTACTAAATTTGACCCTATAAAGCCAAATGCCCCTGTAACTAATATTTTTTTTTTACTCAAAGTGTTTTATCTAAATTTGAATGTTTCTATATTAACGAACAGCCGCCATCAACCAAAATTTTGACCATATGATTTAAGTTCTCGCCTTTTAAGTTGAATATATCTACATAATTTTTCATAAATAATAATAGTTTAAATTACTTTCCATGCTATAATATTAAAATCTTCAATAAATTACTCAATAAGCCAGTAAAAATTTAATATTCCTGTATATATTTTTTTTTTTACAATTTTACAAATTTATTTAATATCAGCCCTAAAGGTAAAAAATATATTGCCCCCAACCAATTATTAAAAAAACTTCCTGTAGGAGCTAATGGCCACAAACTAATATAAATTGCTGCATAAAAGCAAATTTGATGATCTGGTATTAAATTTTTTTTTTTAATTATCATATTTAAAAAATGCTTAATAAACAAGTAATTTACATACAGAAAGAACATAAAAACAAATGCAAAACCAAAGATGCCAGTCTCAACTAATAATTGTATATATGAATTATGGGGATGTGATTGACAGCCGTCAACACTGCCATCTTCAATAGTGTATGTATTATATTTAACTTCTTTGCATTTTTCTCTAAAAAGTTTTGGACCTATACCAAATAGAGGGTAATCTTTATAAATTTTTAAGGCAGAGGAATATATAACTTGATGTTGAATTGAAAAAGCATTAATTTTATCACTTAAAATATTTGTCTGTTTTAATGTTTTGTAAATAACCCTCTCTTTAACTTTTTCATCAATAGTAAAAATTAATGTTGCTACAATCAATGAAATTATAAAAGCCATTAATCTATAAAATTTCCATTTACTAATTAAAGCAGTTATTAAAAAAGTTGATAAAAATACATAAAATATTGAACTTCTTTCACCTGATAAAATAACTAAAACATCTATCAACAAAACTAAAATTAAAGATATAATAATTTTATGCTTAGAATCACCATACAATAAAATAGCTAATCCTAAAAATACCGGTGTTAACCTTGATAAATAGCTACCCAAAATTTTCTCATCTAAAAATAAGCTGCTCACCCTGACTCCGTCATATTCAAAACCAAGAATATTGTAGCCTGTGAAATATTGAAAAAAACCATCAAATATAAGAATCAAAAATGACGCAGATAATGAAATAAATAAATAGTTGTATATTTTTGAATTTTTTGAAACAACTAAATCAATTGATAAAATAAAAAATAAATACCTAAAATAAAATAAAGAGCTCTCAAAAGATAAAAGAAAATTTTCAGAAAATAATGATCTTAAAACAATATAAAAATAAAAGATTACAAACAATAATACGAACTTATTAAAAAAATTTATTTTACGTTTATATTTAATTGAATAAATTATAAACAAAATACCTGTTAACGATACAGCTATATCTGTAGGAGCGGGTCCGGCAATCAGGCAAAATGGTAAAATAGAAATTAATATAATTTGAATATTTAGATTTAAATTAAAATACATTCATATGCGAATCTGATGAGTTTTGTATTGATCTATCATTAAAACAATAAATATAGAAAAAATACAGGAAAACAAAATAGTTATTGATATATAAATTAACATTAATTCAAGTGAAATTCCAAAATAAGAAATAGTAATATCAGATAAAATAAATAAATTAAGTTCAGAGACGGATATTAAATCTTTGTTCATAATTTGCAATATAAGATAATCATCTTCTAATATACTTAATATTTGATTGTTAGAGAAAATTTGAGGTAAATTTTGATTTGGATTAATTATTTGTTCTTCTAAAATAGATATTTGTTTTTGCAGAGCAATATATCTCGAAGCTGGATCAATTTGCGAAAAATAAGGTTCAGATGTATCATAAAGGTTCATAAGGTAAGGTTCAGATGTATCAATTGGTTTTGAAGCAATAACGCTTTGAATCGATCCTAACGCATCAACTTCTGCATTAATTTCAGAAACTGCTCGAACAATATCAGCCTGCTCTTTAACCTTCTGAATTTGAGTATTCAAATCAAAAATATAAGACTCAATTATTAAATTGTTGGATTTATTTATATTTCTTATTAAATAAGATTTAAGTGAAGCGTATCTTTTTGCGGCTAAATTAATAAAAATAGATACTTCTTCTCGAATTAATTTATTAATTTCATAAGAAATTAACTCTTTGTCATTAATTATACTTTCAGATTCATGATCTTTAATTGTTTTTGACAATTTAAAAGTAAAATAATAACTATTTTCTTTGTTTATATCCATCTGATGAGATATTTCATAACTATTATCTGAAATATAGTCTGATCTCTTTAAAGCATTCTTGTAAAACAAATCATCGAGAAAAAAAATTTTAGTTTTTGTTAATAAAGGAGTTAATTGAATTTTTCCTAGTTTTTCACTCAAAACATAAGAAGAATAAAAAATTTGTAATCTATCATAAAATTTTTTGAATAATTGGTTGTCGTTTAGTTGAAATATTTTATCATTGATAGAATTTAGCTCAAACCTTGCTTCTGGTGGAGTTTCAAAGACTAAAGTTATTATAGCGTCATCATTAGAATAATTCTTATATATAAAGTAGGACGGTAGAATCGAAATAAATAAAGTAAAAAAAATAGCATATTTATAATTTTTTATAGTAATAGCAATGATGTCATATATGTTTAGGGTCTTTTCATTATCCATAAAAATCCTTATACCAAGCTATATATTCTCTTACACCTTTTTCTATTGAAGTATAGTATTCTTTTTTTAAGTATTTAATAATTTTTTGGTTATCAGCATGAGTTTTATAAACATCTCCAATTTGAAATCTTTTATATTTAATTAAAGCTTTTTTATTTAGATTTTTTTCAATTATTTTTAAAAAATATTTAAGAGATTTAGGATTATTACTTCCTATATTAAATATATTGTGAGGTGTTTTTGAATTTTTAGGCAATTTTAAATTAATAATTTTTGATATTTGGACTACTACATCATCAATATATGTCCAATCTCTTACATGTTTACCATTATTGTTCATATCAATGTATTTATTTGAATGAATATTTTTTACAAATTTATATAAAGCCATATCAGGTCTGCCAAAGGGACCATATACGGTAAAAAATCTTAATCCCGTACATTGTAATTTATAAATATTAGAGTAAGAATAAGCTATTATCTCATTACATTTTTTTGTTGCCGCATAAAAAGATAAAGGGCTATCTGTTCGATTATTTTCTTTAAGAGGAAATTTTTTTAAATCTCCATAAACTGAACTCGATGATGCATAAATAAAATGTTTTATATTATAAATTCTTGATAAATTAATTATATTATAAAAAGCTTTTAAATTACTGTCAAAATACTCATCGGGATGTTTTATTGAATGTCTTACACCTGCTTGAGCTGCTAAATTAATAACAATTCTATAATTATTTCTTTTAAAATTATTATTTAAAGAACTTTTATTACATAAATTGAATTTATAAAATTTGAATCTTCTATTTTTTTTTAATATCAATATTCTTTTGTTTTTAATTTTAACATCATAATAATTGTTTATAGAATCAATTCCATAAATATTGTGATTTGTATTATCTAACAAATATTTTGATAAATGATACCCTATAAAACCTGCACATCCTGTGATTAGGATATTCATAAAATAAACTTCATATAGAGGTCCACCCCCCATCAATCATTAGTGTAGTTCCAGTAATATATGATGATGCTTCACTTGCTAAAAATAAGGCAGCGCATGAAACTTCTTCAGCAGTTCCCAATCTACCTAGGGGGACTTTTTTTGAATAATTCTTAATAAAATTACTTTCTTGTTTAAGACTTTTACCTTGTACAGGACCTACCAAACCTCCTGGACACAAAGTATTTATTCTAATTCCTTTCTTTCCATAATATGAGGCCATTTGTCTAGTTAAGTTAATAATACCACCTTTAATAATTGAGTATGTCATACTTTCCTTCATTGATGTTTTATCGTAAACGTTTAAGTCCTGACCTTTTATCCCATATATTGAACCTAATTGAATAATTGACCCCCTAACTTTATTTTTAAACATTAATTCAGCAATCTCTCTTGCAAACCAAGAATAAGAGCCTAGGTGTAATAAAATATTATCATCCATACTTTTTTTGGTTATATTTTGAAATGTATTCAATTGCCAATCTTTAGTCATTGGATAAGAGCAATTAACAAACACATCAGGGCATTTATACGTTTTGATTAATTTTCTAAATTTTAATTCTAAATTATTTTTTTTATTAATATCAAAGAATTTGTAAACAACATTGTTATTAAATTTTTTAATTTTGTTTTCTAAAAGCTTTCCTTTTTTTTTATCAATATCTACTATTATAACCTTTGCTTTGGCACTGGCAAAAATGTTACAAATTTCTTCACCTACCAATCCGCAACCACCCATAACAATAGCTATTTTATTTTCGAGTTGAAATTTGGAAATGTTATCTTTCATAAAATTTATTATTCCTTATAACTAATTCACAAATTAATTTAATAAAAAAACTAATTTTTTTTATCCGTTGATCAAAAATCATTGGAGTCATAATAAACTTGAATTGTCCATCTGGAGTTTGAATCTGCTAAGGTAGCCCAAAATAAACACATATATTGATATTTCTTACCTTGATTTAATTCCTTTTAATAACAAATTCACAAACGTCATTAATAGATGTATTAATTTTTGTTAATAATTTAGACCTTAATGAAACATCAGATATTTTATGCTCATTACAAATCTTCAAAATTTTCTTATAATCTGTTGATACTATTATTTTTTTAATAAAATCAAAAAAATGCTTCTATGTTTAAATGCATTATTAATTTGTTGGCATAACAAATTCAGGTTCGGCTTGAATGCTTTTTGACCATCTACTTGTTGTAGTTTTCAACTTTGTATAAAAATGAACACCTTCTATTCCATGCATAGAATGTCCTCCAAATAAAGATTGTTTCCATCCCCCAAAACTATGGAATGCCGTAGGAACTGGAATTGGAACATTTACACCCACCATTCCTATTTTAGAACTAGTAGTAAAATGACGTGCAACTTCGCCATCAGAAGTATAAATACTAGCTCCATTACCAAAAGGATGTTCATTAACTAAATTTAGAGCTTCTTCATAATTACTAGTTCTTACTACTGATAAGACTGGTCCAAATATCTCTTCCTTATATATTGACATGTCCTTTGTGACATTATCAAACAAAGTTGGCCCAAGAAAATATCCATTTTCATAACCTTGAATTTTATAATTTCTGCCATCAGCAATCAATTTAGCTCCTTCAGAAATTCCCGCAGAAATAGATTTTTCAATTTTTTTTTTATGCTCTTTAGAAATAACAGGTCCCATGTCTGAATCTTGATCAGTCCAAGGTGCAACTTTCAATTTTAGTGACTGTAGATGAATTTTTTCAACTAAGTTATCGGCTATATTTCCAACAGCAACTGCTACTGAGATTGCCATACATCTTTCACCCGCAGAACCATAGGCTGCTCCAATAATTCCATCAACAGCTTGATCTATATTCGCATCAGGCATTACTACCAAATGATTTTTTGCACCACCTAAAGCTTGAACTTTCTTAAAATTTTTTGCAGATTGTTCATAAATATATTTTGCAACTGGAGTCGATCCTACAAAACTAACTGAACTTATATCTTTATGTTTTAGAATTTGATCAACAATTCTCTTATCTCCTTGAATAACATTAAAAACCCCATCAGGCAAACCTGCTTCAGAAAAAAGTTCAGCTAATTTAATAGAACAAGAAGGGTCTTTCTCAGATGGTTTTAAGATAAATGAATTTCCACACGCTATAGAAATTGGATACATCCACATAGGTACCATTGCTGGAAAATTAAAAGGGGTTATACCTGCTGTTATGCCAAGAGGTTGACGAGTAGACCATGTATCAATATTTAAACCAACATTTTGCGAGAACTCTCCTTTCAAAAGATGGGGAATGCCGCAAGCAAATTCAACAACCTCTAATCCTCTAATTACTGAACCCTTAGCATCATCTAAAGTTTTTCCATGTTCTGAAGAAACAAGTTTCGCTAAGTTTTCTATGTTTTTTTCTATGCTCTCTTTATATTTAGATAGTATTCTTGATCTTTTTAAAGGAGTTACGTGTGACCACTCTTGAAAAGCTTTTTCTGAGCTTTTTACTGTGTTAATAAAATCACTTTCATCAGATAGAACTACTTCAGAAATTATTTCTCCAGTTGAAGGATCAAAAACTGGTAAAAAATTCGAAGAACTACTGGATATTGAACCATTTATATAATTTGCAATCTTTTCCATTATTCCTTTTATAAATCAAAAATAAATTTCTTATATAAATAAATATCCCAAACAATTGACCCAATATTATTACAGGATCTTTTCTTGATATCGCATATATTAAGAGGCCTAAACCTCCTAAAATACTAAGATACCAAAACTGAATTGGTATAACGCTCTTACCTTTTTTTTCTGAATAAATCCATTGATAAACAAATCTTGAAGCAAATAATCCTTGTCCTAAAAATCCAATAATAAGAAATAAAATTTCTGATCTAGTCAAATTTGAAAAGAATTCACTAATTAACATTTTTAATATTCCTTATAATTTTATAAACCCTTATAAGATCTATAATACCTTTGAACAAGCGATCAATTGTACCATATTTTGAAGAACCATATTTTCTACGTCTGTGCTCTACATGAACATATTTATTTCTTAATGAATAAGCAGAAAATAATGCTGGGATAAATCTATGTATGCCATCGAAATATTTAAATAACAGAAAAACTTTTTTATCAAAAATTTTGAGAGAACATCCAGTATCTTGGCATTTATCTTTCAAAATAAATTCTCTAGTTTTATTGGCAATCTTTGAAGAAATAATTTTTAGAAATGAATCTTTCCTTTTTTTTCTTATTCCGCAGACTAATTTTAAATTATTTTCTTGGTAAATTTTTAATAACTTTAAAATATCTTTAGGGTTATTTTGACCGTCTCCGTCAATTGTAACTATATTATTAAAGCTAGATTTTTCAATTCCATTATAAATACAAAAACTTTGACCCATATTTGATTTATTTCTATATATTCGAACCTTGTATTTATTCTTAATCGTTTCAAGAATTTTAAAACTATTATCTTCACTACAATCATCAATAATTATAACTTCAAAATAATTTTTACAACCTTTTAAGTGGTAAAAAATTTCATCAATTAAATTTTCTATATTGCCCTCTTCATTGAAAATAGGAATAACTATTGAAAAATTAAACAAATTATTTAACAGAATTATAGATTATTTGAGATCCAGCACTATCAAATTTAATAGGAACATTTATAAATCCCTTTAAAGAATGTATAATTTTTTCATGATATTGTTCATCTGCATAAATTAACACAAAACCTCCTGATCCTGCGCCCAAAAGTTTTCCACCAATTGCACCATTTTTTTTGGCAGTACGATAAATAAAATCAATCTTATCATTTGAAATCTTTTTATTAAGTTCTTTTTTAATCTGCCACGAATAATCAAGTAAATATCCAAAATCTTCAAAGCAACCTTCTTTAATAAATTTTATTGATTTTGAAACACAGTCATCTATGAGATTTAATTCTTTATCTAGTTTATTAAGTTTATGAACATAAGAAGAGGCCATTTTATTTGCTGATCTTGTAATGCCACTAAAAAATAGCAAAAATTTACTTTCAAAATTATTAATTTTTGTTTTTGAAAATTTTAATTTATTTACACTAAATTGCCCATTTTTCTTAAACTTAATATGATTTAAACCACCATAACATGTGGCGATCTGGTCTTGGGAACCCACTACTTCTTTTAAGATATTTTGTTCTAAATTTATAGCTTCTAAACTAATCTCCCGTTTTGTTTTTTTTAAACTATTTAAATTAGATATCGCATTAATTAAACCTACTGTAAAAGCTGAACTAGAGCCCATACCAGCTTTAGAAGGAAGCCCCCATATTAATTCAACGTAACTAGATACATTGTTTTTCTCATATAATTTTATAAATTCACTTAGTTTATTGTTATCAATGTTTTTTCTTTTAATAACTTCTAAAACTTTTTTATTCATAGATTGTAATGCTATAGTTACTCCTTTTGTTGCATTAGCTTCTTCAAAAACTTTTGCAATTTTTAATACTTTGTCAGCTTTATCTTTGGCCCAAGTAACTCTATAAGATTTAGGATAAGAAGTATTTTTTATTACTTTTACAACATATTTAGCTAAATCATAATCTTGTTCAAATAAAATTCCAAAATTAGAATTACTATCTGTGACATATTCAATTTTATTTTTAGCAATCCAATCTATCTCTTTTTTTGTTTTTTCATAATTAATTTTTATTTTTTGATAATATTTTTCACCTATTTCACAAAAACTACAACTATAAGGACAACCTCTTACTGATTCAACTGTTGCATGAAAACTTAATTTTTTATCTTTATTATTTTTTTTAATAAGATAATCATAAGAACCGTCAAGGAAAGGGCTAGGATTATTATGAATACTATTTAATCTTTGTCTTGGTAAAGTTTTGTACTCTTGATTATTAATGTTAATTGTAATGCCTGGAATATTTTTAAAGGAAGTTTCTTTTTCAAGAAATGCTAGGAAAATATCCTTAACAGTCTCCTCTCCTTCCCCATGGATTAAAACATCAACATATGAATGTTTCGCAAAAAAACCTTCACTCCTATCAGCTAAAGGCTGATGTTGACCGCCAAAAATAATTAAGCAATTGGGATATTTATTTTTAATTAATCTAGCAATTTCACAGTTCAAATTCCAATTCCACGAAAAACATGAAAATAATAAAAATTGAGGGTTATTTATTTTTTCTATAATATTTTTTATATTATTACGATAATAAAACCAGTCCTTCAAAATAAAATTATTATTTATTTTTGAATCTTTTTTTACATATGACCAAACTACACCAGAGCTATAAGGCAGGTACACCTGCCCATCAAATATATCGCTTAATTCAAATAAATATACATTATGCATGGATTATAAAAAGATGCCTTCAATATTCATCTAATTTTTTTTTCGATATATTGTTTTATGTTTTTAAACAAATATAGTTAATAATGAAAGTATAAAAAAAAATCCTGGCAACGACCTACTCTTCCATGCCTTAAGACAAAGTACCATCGGCGCTAACAGCTTTCACGGTCGAGTTCGGGATGGGATCGGGTGTTTAT
>PBQF01000090.1 GCA_002724975.1 Parcubacteria group bacterium | reverse complement strand
TGTATCTGTTCAACGCTCCTACACCCCTGTTAATTTCTGTCGTAATTATATTATTCAGATAACCAATACTTGTGATAGTATAATAACTATATTTCATGCCCTTATATTTATTGCAAAAATCAATTCTTATGTCTTTAATAAGGTTAAACCTTATATATGCGGTAAAGGTTTTCTGAAGAAAAACAAAAGCTCCTTTGAACAAAAAAGCAATTGAAAGAAGTATTATTAGTGGAAACAGGGATATATTAATACCTATTGATTCGAGAAAAATATAAATAGTCTTAGTATATTGATCCTGATCACTCACAGCTTTATCAATATTCAGGACCGGAAGTAACATTGAAACACCAATACTTTCAGATAAACCACCAAAAAGAAATAGCAATAGTAAAATATATAATTTTCTCCCGGTGTATCCGTATACGACTTTGAAGTAATGAATCAGGGAAGAAATTAGAGGGATTTGCATTAAAAATTTACGGTATTTGCTGATGCTTTCCTTATACAAGGAATTAATTTATCAATTTTATGTAATGATGAATTCAATGAGGAAGTACAACGCACGAGTTAGGGCATTCTGTCTTGAAAAGAGAACAATATTATATCACCCTGTCTGTATAACGTTTGGCTTCCAGAGGAAGCGCTACAAATTTTATTTCTTCCTAACAATAAAAGCATGCCTGCTATATGGAACTCCTAAAAGATTAAATGCTGTTTTTGCAAACTGTACTACATTACGACGAAGAATACTTTTAATAGCATACTTAGTCAATGGAACTGGCGGTTTCACGTTAAAACTCAAAACTTCAAAGCCAATTTTTTTCAAAAGGCACTTAAACTGCTTAGGTTTAAGATAGTTGATGTGGCCTGGATGATAATGACTAATATTGTCCTTTTTATATATTGTTTTAGCATTCAATAGTTGATTAATTTCCCTATCTATGTCCATAAAAGGATTATTTACATAAAAGACGCCGCCTTTCGACATATTGTCATAAATGGAAACCAATTCATTCACAGGGTCAAAGAGATGCTCAACAACACTACTAGATACTACAAGATCAAACGGGGCATGCTTAAAAATCTCATCCTTATCTCTAGAAAATACAATTCCCGGAAAATTATTTTTCTCATAATATGTTTTTTGTGCCACTGTATATGGATCAAGTGCATATACATCTTTAATCCCCATAGCACGTGCAAGATTTGAGTAATCTCCAGAACCCGAGCCAAAATCCAAAAAATTAATACCTTTTTTATTGTTAAGCGTTTTTTTACAGGAAATATTTTGTGCTAAAAACAAAAGACAATTAAGTATCCATACACGCTCCGCCCAATTAGACCAACTTACATTAGGATTATATGATGGCTTTTCTATTGGCATATCAGCTTTTGTTCTTTCATATCCCACAAAAACATCTCTAACATAAATACTTTTGCATTTTAGACACCTGACAATCGAAGATCTTGTATCCGGCGACCACCCTATTGCTTCCACATACTCAGGACTTACATTTTTATATATTTTAGTTAAATAATCATACGTAAATGTAAACATAGTTTCGTAATGGTCCTTGCCACAGATAATACATTTTCTAATTACTTTTCCGTTATCAGACATTCTGAACGCCTCCTAGTTCACAAAAGAGATGGAATTATCTACTATGATGTTGTTATGGCAAACTACTTAATCAAATACTAATAATATTCTTGATATAAACGAGAACAAAAGTCAGCTTGCTATCAATTCTGTTGATGCCATGTTGACTTCGGTCTCTAATATTGAAACTATGCGTTCTAAGGTCTTCCCATCGTGGAAACCTAGATACTCGTCTATCAATTCATGTGATGGTGGTCGTTGATTTTCACTTCTAACCGCTAAGATTATCTGTTTCTTGAATTCTTCTTTAGATGTAGGAAAAATAAATTCAGAACCAGAGTATTTCTGGAAGTATATCTTATTTTTATATTTACCTCCGGCTTCTCCAAACATAGGAATTATTGTTGGTCTTTGCAATATCCTACTTTCAAGTAAAGTTGTAGAGTTCACCCCAATCACAACACTTGATTTCTTTATGAGGATTTGGGCATCTATGTCGACAGTTAAGATCAAATTCTTAATATCCTCAATTTCACGACCTACTCCGTCCCGGATAACTTCTCTTATTTTTTCTTCCCAACTAGAAAGCCACTTAGGCTTGATTATAAATACAATATCAGGGTATTCGATAGCAAGTTCAGCTATTGCCTCATGTGTTTGCGCAAACGCTTCAACCAGCCCCTCGCCTTCGTGATCATCAAAACCAGTTCTACTTTCTATTTTCACCCCTGCAACAAAATGTCTGAAGGAAAATAGACAAACAGCTTTTTTTCTATTATTAACGTGATCACACTCTTTAATAATATCATCAATTCTTAGGCAGCCTGCAACAATAATATTCTTCTCCTCACAAATATTCGATTCTACTATAATTTTCTTTTCCCTCTCATTGTAAACAACCAACTTATTGCCATAAAATTTAAGATTGCGATCTTTATATAAATCTATGTAAAACTGTTCGGTTGATTCATCCCTCATACATTCTTTATGAAGAGCAATAAATGGTACACCCGCTAACCTTGATGCCTTAGCCCACTCTATATCCGGTACATACCTGAAATTACAGGTAACAATACATTCAAAGTCACACTCTTCAGCAAAATACTTAATGAAATCTGTAAGATACCTGCTTAGCTTACTCGTGTATTTCAGAGCCTTTGGGTTGGCTTCCGGGTGAAAATACAGGCGTTTATCCTCTCTGAATAACTCTAAAACCGGACTCAAAATCAGGTTATTCAACCATTGCTGCTTTGTTGCATCAAGAGAAATCAATTTTAGTTTAGGGCTCCTTTTTAGAACGTTAAGGTCCAAAGTCCAGCGATGGCTGTGTAACACAAGCACACCAAAACTATCACTGTGTTTATTATCTAAACATTCAAACAAAAGTGTCTTTTTTACATACTTTGCTACGATGGGTATAAAAAGCTTAAAAGTGATAATCTTAAAAATCAGAGCTTTCAACCCTAAGAAAGTAAGAATGTTCTTTAGGTAAGTCATTTATAATCTATCCTTTATTTTTTTAGCCGGTATTCCCGCTAACACAGAATATTTTTCATAATTCCCATGTCTGACTAAAGATTTTGCTCCAACGACACAGCCATCACCAATAACTACTCCTTTCGTTATTGTCACATTTCCTGCTATCCAAACACCATTCCCTATAACTATCTGCCCGTAAACATATTCTTGATATCTTACCGACTCTCCTTTTCTATAACCATGCTCGGAAGATTGAATATGTGCCATACTGGAAATTAAACAGTCTTCACCAATACTAATATCCGCCCCTGAAATTAAAAAGCAATTTGCCCCTATGTAAGCCCTTCTGCCGATTCTCAATTCTGCATTATTAGCGGATACAAACCTACAATCGCTATCAATTTCTACATCGTCTTCTATAATAATCCTGCCATTCTCCCTATTTCTAATGTCAATATCTCCAAACACTGAAACATTGTCTCCTATAATAATATCTTTAGGATTACCATTAATTTTTAATTTAGGAACACCTTCTATATAAAATTTTTTACCAATTTTCATCCCGTACATCTTTAAAATAACCTTGATAGCCATACTATGGATATACCAATATTTTTTCTTTGTAATAAGCGCAAGGAGATTAAACATATTTTATCTTGAATATTGAAGACCCTTGATTGAATTATCAAATGCCCATCAATATGCCTCGTTTACATCAACTCTTATACTTTGCCCTCAGTCTTTTTTGTCTACAAACTTAAGTGAATCAACAACTTCACATCTTACATCGAGTTCTTTGTTTGAAAAAAGCCCTATTTGATCAATCAAAAGAAAGGCCATACCAATATTTAATTATATCTATATCTTTTTGAGCAGAAAAGTTGACATGCTCACTACAACTTGATCGTCCTTGTAAAGTTCAATGACTTTCTCATAAGTAACTCGAGGATTATAAACCTGCGTGCACAATCATCACAGTTATTAATTCTCAGTCAAAATCTCTCGAAACAGAAAATATTTGATTACTCTTGCACACAGGGCAGTTTTCAACCGGCTTCCAGAACCTATCAATTCCAGTATCTTTGCCAACCTTAGAATGAGCTGAGGTAGGATTTGCAACCAAAAGCCTATTTGAACCAATTCAGGATGTAATGGAATGGAGCTTTCATGTGCCATTACAAGATTAGCATCAAAACCATTCATTAAAATCTTTAATATTAAAACTCACTTGTTCACCCTTTTATTAATAGTTCAGCCAGCAGGAGATCTAATTCTGTATCAATATTAACAGAACGTTCACTTGGCATTATGTATGGAACTGTATTTTCATCAAAGAAAGCTTGTTTTTCCTTTGCGAAATTAACATCGACTATATATATCCCTCCGTTTAAAAAATAACACACCGGCAACATTTGCCTTGGCACTTCGCATTTAGTCCCGGGTATAAAAGGAATGAGAGAATTATCTTTTATTAACTTAATTTTATGAGGGTGGGGATCCTCCAATTTTGCAACACTGACTAAAGTTGGCTTACCTTCTTTCTCATATTTTACGAGAGCTCCCTTTATGTCCTCTACTTTCCTCAAAGGTGAGGTTGGTTGCAAAAAACAAACAGCATCATAATCTTTTCCTAATATTTCCAAAGTATGAATCACAACATCTATTGACTTAGTTTTGTCATCAGAAAGTTCCGCCGGCCTAGTGAAAGGCACTGAAGCCCCATACTCTCTGGCAATTCCAGCAATTTCTTCAGAGTCTGTGGAAACAACAATATCCTCAAAACATTCAGACTTTTTAGCAGTATTGATTGTGTAGGATATTAAAGGTTTTCCATCGACCAATCTGATATTTTTATTTTTTACCCCTTTAGACCCACCTCTAGCTGGAATTAATGCAAGATATTTAAGCTTAAGCATATTGATTTAATTTGTAATTATCCCCAAACAAAAAACAATGAACCAACTTATAAATACTTCTTTAAATCCTCCAAAAATACCATCACAATGTTTGCCTGCCTATTGGTTGTTTTGTCTAGCACTATCCTCTATATTTGCTAATAAATGAATCTCTTCATCTTCTGTGGTCAGCACCACATCTGTGATCAGCGAACACTGCATCCCTAATTCAATTGTATAAGCGATTAATGGTCTTCCTGCTAAAGGACACGAATATTTTTTTCCAGAACACCTTTTGAGCCTCCACGTACCGTGATAACACCAATGATTTTCATGGAAGTTCTTCCCAATTATAAACGGTTTGCCCATCTACCTTACTTGCAAAACGTCCACGATAATAATCTCGATTTAATAATTCTTCGTGAGATAATGTCCGGCTCGATTTCCCAATCATTATTTCATACTCTGGAACCTGACTCACTATATAATCATTGATATCCGCTTTGGGCATGTTCGCGAAGGTGGCCAATTCTTTTAACTGTTGAGGATTAATTGACACCGGCCCATCTTTGGATTGATCTGCCGGTAAAATGGTAAAATGCCGCTCTACCACATCAGCTCCATAGAAAATGGCCGCGATAGAGGCCTTCAATCCATCTCTTTCGACTAAGGAATGATCGCTGAATCCTACCGAAGAAGAAAATTTACGCAACCAATCGATTCGAGCTAAATGAATCTCATCTAGTGGAGTTGGATAAATGGTAACACAATGTATGAAAGAAAAAGAGTGGTCCTTTAACTCTTTAGCAGTCGTTTGAATCTCCTCATCTTGAGTCGCACCCGTTGAGATGAACAAGTGATTAAAATGTTTTGATAAATTTTTTACTAGCGGCAAACTAGCACAATCATAACTGGCTACTTTGACTGCATCCCAATCCAAACACGATAAGAAAGGAATTCGAGGTTGTGTAAAAATCGTAGTCATTGGTTTCACGTTCGCCTTTTTACACTCTTCTACAAACCATTGATGATCTTCATCACACAAATCCATAGGTCTGAGTCGATCATATTCTACTTGATAAGGACGTTTGATCACTTTCGTCACTCCATTTTCCACCCGTCCTGCTTCAAAACGTTTTCTATAAGTCAATTCTTCTGCCACAATAGATTGAATTTTAACATAATCCGCTCCCGCTTCAGCAGCAGTCCAAATCATATCTTTAAGAAGATTTAAATCCCCATTATGGTTCTGACAACACTCTGCAATAATTTTTGCCATATTACCCAACCATCTTTAGCAATGATTATCTATTATCAAGTTTATTGATGGTTTTGTTCCATTTTTCCTTCACCTTTGCAACTTCAAATACTTTATCTCTTGGACAGATAAGAATTCCGTCATCTGTATCGATTACTACTATATTGTTAATGGAAATAGCAGCTATAGGCTTTTTATCTGAATATATTATATTGTTTTTTGATTCAACACCTAAAAACTCACCATAAACAGCATTGTCTTGGTCATCTTTTTCCCACAAATCATAAAATGCATTAAAATTACCTACATCAATTCTTTCAATGTATGTTGAAAGAGCGATAAAGTTGTTAAGGTTTTCTGTTATGGAATAATCAAATGAAATAGAAGTAAATGAATCATAAACTTTTTCCAGTCCATAATAATCATTGTAAAATCTATCTATATTGTCGTACTCATATGGCAAATATTTCCTTATCTCCTCAATAAACTTCTTCACTTTCCCGATATATATGCCACTATTCCATAATATATCTTCTTCATTCATTAACTTTTCAGCTGTCTCTAGATCCGGTTTTTCATTAAAACCTTTTGCATAAAAACACTTAAAGCTATTATCAGATACTATTTCTTCACCAAGAATAATATATCCATAACCTGGAAATGCCTTTTCAGGTTGGCGTCCCAATAAAACAAGTTCATCGCACCTGTTTGCTATCTTTTCTCCCTGCTTTACACAATCACAGAAGTGGTCGTTATTTAAGATTATATGATCTGCTGGAAATACCCCTATCACAGCGTTATCATCTTTATCAAGAATATTTCTTGCAGCCAGAGCTATACATGGAGCTGTATTTTTACCTACTGGCTCAGTAATAATATTTTTTTTAGGAAATCCTGGCAATATTTCCTTTACAGCATCTTCCATCTTTTGAGTAATAACTACAAATATATTCTCTTTTTCAGTTAAACATAAAAGCCTCTCAATAGTCAGCTCTAACAGTGTTTTATTTTTTATAATCTTTAATAATGACTTTGGCTTTTCTTGGGTGCTTAAGGGCCATAATCTTCTACCCTCTCCACCTGCAATAACAATACTATACACTTACAAAACACCCCTTAATTCGGTTAAATCTTGTATAACATAATCTGCAAATCCCATTTCCAGACTACTTTTACTCTTACCATTCGTAACCCCAACACACATAATACCCAATCTACCAGAAAGCCTCATATCTGCCTTCTCATCACCTACAAACATAATATGATCAGTTGAAAGAGCATAATTCTTTTTTATATAGTTTATATGATGTTTTCCTTTTCTGAAATTACCAAAAGAACCAAGTATCTCTAAAAAACAGTCCTTTATATTCAGTAATATTGCAAGCTTAACAATTTCTTCTTTAACTGCGGAGCTTGATATAAATAACATCAGGTTCCTTTTCATAAGCCATGTAAATACGTCCCTGTATTTTTCATTAAATACAGTACTTGATTTATATGAATTAATATTTCTTAATGTAAATTCTGCACTTATTTTACTGAATTCGAAACCTGACAATCCTTTTCCAATATTATCTTTTGCTATCAGATTGAAAAGTTCCTTACGGGACACACCAGAATGTTTTTTGTAACTTTCCCTTGTATTCTTACAGGAAACTCCATAATACTTTTTAAAAATCCTGGATGCGTTTTCTATTTTCAAAGGCATTGTATCAACAATAGTTCCATCCCAGTCAAATACTATTGCCTTAATCCTTTCCACCCAGTCCTCCATAAAATATCCCTTTTACACTTTCTATTTCCTTGTGGGGGAACAGAGACCATGCATCTAAAAATAATGCAGGTCTATTCACAAGTTCAAGAAGACCTAAAATATCCACATCAATATATGAACGATGATTATTCATAATCAAAACACAATCAGCTCCTTTAAAGCCTTCTCTTATACTACACCCTGCTATGCCTAATCTACCAATCCTATCTTTATCAACTACAGGGTCATAACCAAATATATGCCAAGCTGTGTTATTTTTCATTATTGCCACCAAATCAACAGTCGTAGAATCTCTAATATCAGATGTTTCAGGCTCCCCCTTAAACGCAAAACCGACAACAAATATTTTTATATCCTGATCTCTTTTGTTTTGCTTTATAAATAAATCTATTTTATTGAAAACAAATAACGGCATATAGTCGTTTATCTTCCTTGAGCAGAGAGACAAACCGCCTTTGAAACTCAAATCATTTACAGATTCAATATAGATATACGGGTCCTTTTTTAAACAAGGACCTCCTACTCCAGGACTTGGAACAGGAATATTATTTCTTGGATATCCCTGGTTTGCAGCATTTATCACATTGACTGGATCAATCCCCCAATGGTCACATGTAATAGCAAGTTCATTTGCAAACGCAAAAGTAACATCTCTATAAGCATTATTAACAAGTTTTACCATTTCTGCTGCCTCAAGGGATGACATTCTAGCTATTGTTGTATTTAAATTCGAAAAGAAGCTTGACGCAACATCCAAACTTCTTTTATTCAATCCACCTATTATTTGTGGAAGTGACCTCAACTCTTCCAATGCCTTTCCTTGAACAGTCCTTTCCGGTGCAAATGCGAGATAAAATGCCTCACCACCTTTCAAATTAGACTCCTTTTCCAGAATCGGCAATATAATATCTCTTGTTGTGCCAACAGGAACGGTTGATCTTAATATAACCATGTCTTTATTTTTTAATACCTTACCAATCTGTATTGTTGCTTTTTTAATGTTTTCAATATCA
>PBQF01000089.1 GCA_002724975.1 Parcubacteria group bacterium | reverse complement strand
TCAAGCGAAATTGTTCAAAATAAACACTTTTTTCTTACCCTTACCTACGGTAAACTCAGAAAATCCGTTTGAAATGGGTTTATTCCATCCATTTTTACGGGCGATTCCCACACTTGGAAATACACCAGCGAGATGCATTATGTGGGCCATGCACCAGACATCTTCAATATGCCATGCAGAATCCTTATCTTCCCAAAATCCAAAGGACTTCATATCCTTCTCAGACATTTTGGGATGTATGAAATTGAATTCGTTAAACATTTTTGACTTCCTTTCTCATCATATCTTAAGCTAACACATTTAGAAGGGTTTGTCAAGCGAAATCGTACAAGAATAATCAAAAAAAATAGCCACAGAAATTCTGTGGCTAGCTATACTCTATCCATTTTCCCAGGCGGATACATAGGTATTTAGACAAATGAAGTTTTCACCAACCTTTAGGTGCTTTTGTGATACCTCGTAATTTCATCTGATTCTGCACCCATTCATGGGCCAGAGGACTGTCTACTTTATATTTTAAAAGACCCTTAACCTGTTTAAATACAGGAGTCATAACATCTTCTTTTGAATCGTTATTATCAACAACAATGAAGTTTCGTTTGAAATGTTGACTGAACTTACCCATATTTGCCTGGACTTCTTTCCATTTGATAATAGCGACAGATTTTGGTACAGACCTGGGACGGTTTGCATTTCTTTCAAGAGCAGTGTCGAGAGAAGTATTAACATAGATCATGTGTGTGTCATAACCCAATTGTCTTAATTTAATTGATTGTTTTACAATTTTGTCATAACTGCTTCCAGTACCATCAATGATAAGACCCAACCGTTCTTCTAGATAATTGTCCTGTCTTTTTGCTGTTGTCTTTTTGGCCCTTTGTCGCAGGGGTTCTCTTTCATCGGATTCATCATCAGGCATTTTCAAGGATAGGTTCGCCTTTTTAATGAGCTTTTCAAACACATCGTCTGAATTAACTATTTTAAGTCCTGTACCGCCGGTGGTCTTTTTAACAACGTAGGATTTACCGCTGCCGGGACCACCGGCAAGAAAGAATGCTTTAAATATATTGGGGTCTTGAAGCCCTTCTTGTAGCTCGTGGAAGTATTTCATTTAGTGTTCGTCCTATTCCTTTTTGATATCCAGACATTGCTATAATATATTTATCTTTTTCTGTTAAATCAGGCAGTTCAAAATTTCTCTCCTGCCTTTGAAATGTCATTTTTTTGAGTCTATGTTTGGTCTTAGCCATTTTTAATTCCTTTCTCTGTTGGATATTTCTTTTTTTAGGAATAATGGGACTCTCCTTTCCTTTCTATGCGACCTCATCTAGGTAGAAATCTTCTACTACGGGGTCTTCTTTAAAAAATTGGTCATCAATATCAGTTGGTAGAGCTTCAGTGAATTCCAGCTCTTCTTCAACGCAATCCTTTACACATCTTAAATAAATCATATGTGTGGGGCCATTTTTATGTGTTACATCAAATTTGTGGTGTATAGCAGAAATTAAAAATGGGCCATTATAAAACCTATCTACCTGTTCTTTTTTTAATTGTTTATCTGCTGCTGGTCTAGGCAAATCAACTGTAACAACTTGTCCAGCTCGCATATATGTATGACCCAAAGCTGAGAAATCTATTACATAACCGTTTTCTAATGATTGATTAGTTGCATTTCGTTGCTGCAACCATCTAGAGGGGTTTCGTGATTGGTATGCGTATTCTCCTCGGCCCGTTGTCATACAAGCACAAGAACCAGTTGCTTGATCTTTAATCGATGCAGAAGCTAGAAATTTTTTAGTTGTGGCCGAAGACAAAATACTTCCTTCTTGGTCATATGCCATTTTACTATACATTGCTTTAGCACCCTTCTTATGATATGTATTAATCGTATAATTTATAGCATCTGGTTCGAATTGGGAGAAATAATCATATGTGGTCGTCAAGATATCTTTATTGAAAATATCATGTACAACTAGTTCAGAAGAAAACTGACCACGTAATGTACCACTCATAGTGTTAACATTTTTAGATTTCTTAAAATCCCGTATCCTCGCATACTCTGCTAGAATATTAACAGTCATATCTGGGTTTCTCGCATCATTATCAATCAACGTATATTGTTGTGCTGATTCTGTGGCATACATCGATTGTAAAGAACGGAAATGGAACCCTGTTAATGTTTCAAACATTTTATATGTTGCTTGACCATGTTCCTTAGATACAGCTTCTCTCTTACAGTAATTTAGGACATCCATTGGCGTAATTCTATTAGCGATTATCTTTTCTATACCAGATGAGGGCTCTACGAATACGGTTTTTTTAGTTTTTAGAGGCCCTTTCAATATTCCTTTGGCAATATCAGAATATGTCCCTGTTAAAATTTTATCAACCACAGTACGATTGTTTCTTATAGATTCCACAGAGGTAAATTCTAGTGTTATTAAAGCTACTGATGGTTTGTCGGAAATTGAACCTACAATATTGTGTACATAGAATAATCTGTCTATAATTTGTTCTTCACCAAATACACCGCCAGATTTTACAGAGGGGGAGCGAATCTTTAAACGCAGATGTTCTTGCCCGATAAGAGGCAATGTATTGACAAAACCAAAGTTGTCAGTAAAAGTTAAACCTCCTTGTAGAACTGGGCTTTCTATGTCTTCGTATATGTCAATCTGAACAACTGTTAAAGAAAGGTCTATTCTGTCATCACCGCAACCTATGAGTTCAACCTTGTCCAAAATGAATTCGCCAGGATAAGTTAGGTCTTCTGCTGCCATTAGATTACACTTTCTTTCATCAGCTCTTGAAATTCTTCCACGACTCTTGGTATAAAGCTGGGATCAAGTAAACGTATTTGTCGTTTCTTGTCCTGATCTGCTTCCTCATATTCCATGTTAGTTACAGCTGTTGCCGTGGGATAATCTTCGTTGGATATGCCCACATCAATTTTTAGAGTTGTGTCACCAGAAGTTTGAGATATCTCGTAGTGGTGTGTATCATTAGGATTGTCGTACTTATCTTTGATATATGCAAGAAACTGATTTCGATTTAGTGGCCAATCGTGATAACGGTTCACAATATCATTAGCCATACAAACTACCCAGTGCAGTTCAACATCACCATATAATTTATGTGCAATTATCTCTGGCGATTCACCTTCTTTAACATCATATGTGTCAAACATCAATATGTTTTGTTTTATAGCCGAGCGTAAAGATACACGCCTCAAAAGATTGGTGACTATTTTAGGATCGCCATCCTTTTTGGTTGCAAATTCAATTAATGGAAAATTTTCAAAATACATTAATATCCTGCCTCAACACGTTCTCTAGTGATCATTTCTATTTCTCTAAAGCTTAATGTTAATGTTGTTTTTTGTGGAGGTGGGCCCTCGCCGCCGCCTGAATAATTTGCTCGTGGCGTTGTGCTTGTTCTCGCATATGTTTTATACCTATCTCCACCATAAGCAACATCAACTGTTGTTAGATAACAAGAAGAAACTCTGTTGAGAAATGGATTGGATTGGCCTTGGTGATGATACTCAATATCAAACATATCTGGGACGTTCATAATCTTACCTTTAAAGTCAACGCTGAGTTCCTTGCCAAAAACTTTTGGAAGAGCGATATCACCAGTATAGGAGGGCAACATATGTTTTTTGAAAGCGTATACAATTTCTTCCACCATTTTTGCTTCTTCTTCGCTCTTGGGTATAAAATTGAATGTGTATGAAAAATCTCTACGTTCAATACCATTGAATTGTAATTCCATCTTGTCCGAAATTGCTTTTCCTGTAACAATCTGTGCCAAAGCTTTAGCCCCAGGCGCAAGTTTCGACATGGCGTCAACACCCTTCGTCAACCCAGCCTTCGCTATGCTGCCGAACGCCGTTGAGGCGGCATCCTTTACGCCGCCACCTTTTGCCAATGTATTGAAAACATCTCCACCAGCTTGAGCCAGGGCGCCGATGGTTTCATCTGTATAATTTGCTTTATATTGAACTTTTACAGAGGGGGGCATATATAAAGCTATAGCTCGATCCAGTTTTTTTATTGGAGGTCTTGCGATACCCAAAGATTTTCCAGCACCAGCGCCTTTTTGAAAAGCTGCAACTTTGGAATTTGAATTTAACTGTTTTCGAAAATCTTTTGCGGCATTGGCGGCCTGATTTAATGAACCGCCGGACTGTATGACCTTTTTGCCGGCAGCCGCAACATCTGTTGACATTTTCTTTATTTTAGCATTATCTGTTTGCATTATGTAAAAAATAATATAATGACCCTGTTCTGGATCACCTTCAACATTGAGTGGATATGAGAGATTTTTAGATGTTGTGGAAGAAAAGTTTTGTTGGGCGTTTAAACCTTGCAAACCAGATGAGCCGGACTTATTCACTCCTCCAAACTTTGCAAATTTTGTACTGGCAGATGCACCAGATTGCGCTGCTGATTTTGTGAATGGAATGTAACCTGTTACCATGTCTAAATATCCTTGTATACTTAACTATTTATAATAATCTATGTCATATAAAGGTCGATATAAACCCCAAAATCCCAAAAAATATAAGGGGAATCCACAAAACATAATCTACCGTTCTCTCTGGGAACGGAAGTTTATGGTATACTGTGACTCCAGTAATGCAATTATTGAATGGGGTTCTGAAGAAATCATTATACCCTATTTATCACCTTGGGATGGTAGAATACACCGATATTTTCCAGATTTTTATATAAAAGTTAAACAGGCCGATGGCGGCATTAAGAAAATGGTTATAGAAGTAAAACCCAAAGTGCAATGTAAACCTCCGAAGAAAACACCAAAAAGAAAGACTAAGAGATGGTATGGTGAGGTTAAAACATGGAGTATAAATGAAGCAAAATGGAAATATGCAACTGAATGGTGTGAAAATAATGATATGGAGTTTAAAATATTAACAGAAGATCATCTAGGTATTTCGTATAAATAATAATATGGCACAAAGCAAGTATATACAATCTGTAAAAGATGCAACACGACAACGGCCACGGTCTACCGAATGGTATAAGGATAAGATTAAGGAATTTGGAACCCCCGGCCCAATGGACTTAATACGGGACGGTAAACGAGATACTAAGCCATTTTATGGCAAATTAAATATGTTTGTCTATGATCCTAAATGGAAAAAGAAACTTCCCTATTACGACACATTTCCTCTTGTTTTACCTATCGAAGATTATACTGATGGCTTTTTGGGAATCAATATGCACTATCTTCCCATTCCACTACGAATAAAATTATTAGACAGGTTGGTGGATTTTACCAACAACCCCAAATTTGACGAATCAACCAGAATTGTTGCTGATTACAAAAGACTAAAAAGTATAAAGTTAATTAAACCCACAATACATAGATATTTGGCGGGGCAGACCAAATCAGATTTTCGCAGAATTGATGCTGATGAATTTACAATCGCAACATTATTACCAGTACAAAGGTTTAGAAAAGCATCTGCGGGAACGGTCTGGAAAGAATCAAGGGCAATGATCTAATGGCTAATTTTCTAGAAGGTGTAAGCTATGGTGTACTAAACGATATTCTGTCAGAATTTCATTCTAATGAGGGGTATGCCCTCCCTAGCAGATATGAGGTTCTTCTCTATCCACCACCGGCCGGCCGGGGCAAAAGCTTAGGCAGTCTGTTTGCTAATCTTGGGTCAAGCAACAAAGAATCTAAAAGCGTATCTTTGCGTTGTGAGAAATGTCAGTTGCCAGGCACAACCATATCATCAAGTCCAGATACTAACATATATGGGCCGACAAGAGAAATAGCTGAGTCAGTATTATTTGCTGGCTCAACAACTATGGATTTTCAAGCCAGCAGCGATTTACGAGAGAGAGTGTTCTTTGAAAAATGGCAACAGAAATGTTATAACCCGGAAACTTGGAATATAGGATATTACTCAGATTATATAGGATCAATAGATGTGTATCTATTAGATATTAATAACCAGCGAAGGTTTGGCATAAAACTGCATGAAGTTTGGCCGAAAACAATAGCTGCGACAGATGTATCGGGAGCTAAAGCTTCAGACATTATTAAAATTAGTGTGACATTTCAGTTCAGAAAAATGACCACTCTAGATTCAGATAACCAACCACCGTCACTAGCCGATAAAATTGCACAAACGGTGAATAATGCAGTTGAAAGAAATGTGACACGAAATATTCCAGCTGTACTACGAAAATTACCTTGGTAATTAATTATAAGGATGACAAATTATGGCACTACCCAAACTTGATACAGTAACGTATGAACTAGAATTGCCTTCTACAGGCGAAGCAGTTACCTTTCGACCATTCTTGGTTAAAGAACAGAAAACTCTTCTGATTGCACAAGAAGCAGAAGATGATAAAGTGATCGAAAAATCATTTGCTCAGATTATCTCTGACTGCACATATGGTAAAGTTGATCCCTACGCTTATCCCCTGTTTGATATAGAATATTTATTTTTACAGATGAGAGCAAAGTCAGTAGGTGAAGCAGCTACTATTACTGTGACAGCAGAAGACGATGGTGAAACTCAGGTTCCAGTTGATATTGATCTGTCAAAAGTAAACATTAATATGACTGTCGGACATACTAATGAAATTCAGATAACAGACGATATTAAAATGGTTATGGACTATCCTACACTGAAGGATATGACCATGCCAGCTAGTGTTAATACAGACGTTGACCGGATTTTTACTATGATTAAAAGGTGTATTATGGAAATACATGATGGTGAAAGCATACATAATAGAATAGATATGTCTGACAAAGAGCTAGATGAATTTTTAGATACCATGTCTACAGATATGTTTGATAAAATGAACGAATTTTTTGAGACTATGCCGAAATTACAACATGTGGTGAAATTCACCAATCCTAAAACGAAAGTAAAAAATGAAGTGAACATTGAAGGCCTCCAAAGTTTTTTCGCATAGCCCTTTCTCACGAAACCTTGGAGAACTATTATCAGGCTAACTTTGCCATGATGCAACATCATAATTACAGCTTATTGGAACTAGATAATATGATACCGTGGGAAAGGGATATTTACATGGGTCTATTGATGAAGTACTTAGAAGACGAAAAGGAAGAGCAGGAGCGACAAAAAGAGGAACAACGTATACAGGGGAGATAATAATGTCTGAAGATAAGGTACGAGTAACAGAAACCACTAAGGAATACGAACTTCCAGCAGAAAATTTGGTGCCT
>PBQF01000088.1 GCA_002724975.1 Parcubacteria group bacterium | reverse complement strand
TTTATGCTACGCATTAGATGAAGGAATAATGAAATGGAACTAACTTTAAGAGTGGTACAAATACTGGGGGCATGTCAACAGTTCACTGAGATATCGACCACCAGCACCAGAAATATTTAAACCTATGCCCTCAGTTTCCGCTACGCTACAACTGACGGCATAGAAATCATCACTCTACGGGTGGTACTAAGAATCAGGGCAGGTCACCCACCTTAAAGTTTTTAGCTTAAGACTTCCGTTTTTAGTTTGTTTTTCACTCTAGCTGTTTAGCACTGAAATAACCTCTTCTATAGATTTTATTTTAAATTCATCCCAGCTTAAAAAAGATTTTCTTTTGACATAGTTATGATGAATAAATATATTTTCTTTTCTAAAGAAGACTTCGCTATCTGCACTATTAATAGAAATATCATGATTATTAATAACACATATTTTGTCATACAAAAAAGAATTTGATTGTCTAATTCGGAGTGGCTTATCTCCTATCCACAATATTGTTTTTGCATTTCGATCTCGTATTTTGTGTTCCTTCAAATAGGTCTTATAATAGTTGGTATTAGGGTTGTTATCTATTCGATTTGGTTTTGATGCATTTCCTACTCTTTGCAATTCTATTTTTAACCTTAAACGACCATTAATAATTAATATGTCAGCATCGCCCATATTTCTGGGTCTCTTAAATAATATTTTTCTACTCGAATCTATCCCAGACAGTTCTATTTCAAATCCTTTTTCTTTTAATTTATCAATGAATATCTCTTCGACAAACCATCCAGCTAGTAATTCTGAAAAATATTCTTCTGGCAATCGATCACCCATGCTATTCCTTAGAGACGATATTGGGTTCAAACTATTCCCCAAAGCCAAATTTGATATTTCTAGCATTATGTATAAAGCCGCTGACTCAATAATTTCCTTGTCTAATATTTTTCTTGTTTCACTATTTATTTCTTTTTTTAGAAATGCATGTCCAGTTCTAGTGAGATTCTTTTCAAAGTATTTTGTTGCATTCTTCGCTCTTGCAGTATTAGGTTTAAGCAATTGAATTACATCCAATATTTGCCCTAAATACCCCATGAAATGTGATAAAGTTTTATCTCTTGTCTTATTGGAGCTAAAAAATCTAATTAAAGCTTCGTAATCATTAATCTGATTATCTTTTATCGAAGTATTTAAAAATTCAAGATAGTGTTTAATCCCAGCGACAGCATGGCATACATCTTCAAGTGATAGGTTTTTGCTTTTTAAAACATCGTCTTCTAATAAAATCAAAGCTTTATTAATTGCTTTTTTGAACTCATTTATACTACAAAGCATTTTGCCCACATTAATTCAATCTGCAATTAAGCTTTTAAAAAAAATGACACACCCAACAAACACTTGAAATCATCCTATTCCCAACCTGCTTATTTTAATTCTAACTGCACGGATGTTTCTGTTAAGTTCATTGGCTATTTCTTGTAACGGAATTTTATTTATATTCTTTGTAATAAATTTTATTTCACTAATAGAATAGTTTCTTTTATTATCGTACTTGTTTGTTTTTATGTCTTTAATTTTTTTAAAAATAAAGTGTTTTCCGCATCTGCTACATTTTTTAAATACTTCTCTTTTGTAAATTTTCATTCCGTAATCAATTGTAGCTTTATTTATGCATTGCCTAGTAGTACCGTATATTTTTGCAATATGCACGCAGGATTTCTTTTCGTGAAACCTAAGGCACATCCATTCGTTCATTAACTGCGTTCTTTTTTTGTTCATTTTTTTCAGCCCTCCAAATTACATGACATAGTTATATTTTTCAGGTATTTCTGCTTAGCATAGTAAATTTTTGCGATTTCATTAAATAGGAAGTTGAATTCTTTATGTTTTTGAGTTTTTCCGATAGTCTTTTTTTATTGCTATATCTTTTAAGTAGATTTTTTCATTAACTTTTTATCCCGCTCATAATTTCTCTCCCAAGATTATGAGCGAGTAATGGCGGCACAGCATTTCCAATTTGTAAATTTTTTGAAGATTTGCTTTTACCAAAAAAAACATAATCATCGTCAAAACTTTGCAATCTTGCACCCTCTCTTGTAGTCAGCCCTCTATTTAAAAATGGATGTATGCAACGGCTTGAAGATGGAGTACTAAAATTTCTAGTAATAGTAGTAGCAGGTTTGTCCCACAGCAACCTTGCATATGTATTATTAAAGTAAGACTTAGGTCTTAATTGCTCAGGTAAATCGAGGACACTGCCACCTTTAGGGATCAATTTTATTCTGTAGAGTAAACTTTCCCCGTGCCTTGGCCCTACATGTTCGGTCAGGTGGTTACAATTTTTTCTTCTTTTTTTTTGATAACTATTTTTAGGGCTTGAAGAATAGTGCTCGTTTTTTTTACCAGATTCAACGAGAGGTAAATCCCCAAGAGCATCCTCTAAAGTTAATGGTTTTTTTAAGTTCTCATTAAATAAGTCGTTTTTATTTTCAGTTCCATGAGTTTTTTTTGGCCAGCTAAATTTTAACTTTTTACTGTGAGCAATAATAAATGTTCTTTCTCTATGCTGTGGTACGCCATAATTGATAGCGTTTAATATTTTATTGTTAATTGTGTAACCTAAATCCCTAAATTCTTTGCAAACGGCTTCGAATGCCCGACCTTGATAAAGTTTCTTAAATCCAGAAACATTTTCAAATATTACAAAATCTGGATTTACCTCGCGTATTATCCTCACATATTGAACGAATAATTTATTTCTAGGATCGCTTTCGTCTTTTTTACCAACTGTGCTAAAACCTTGACAAGGTGGCCCCCCAGAAATTAATTTTATATCACTCTTTTTTAATTTAGTAGACTCTTTAATGTTTTTCCAAGTCAATTCAGATATATCTCTTTGGTCTACTACTGTATTAGGGTGATTATACTGATATGTTTTGCACATATCGGCATTTATATCACTGGCATAAGCTATTTTGAAACCAGCACTTTCTAACCCTGCAGATAATCCGCCTGCTCCTGAAAATAAATCAATTGCGTAATAACTCACTTTTCAATTTTCCACTATCATAATATTCCTTTAAAGGCCCTTTGATCCGATAACATTTTATAATTTTTTATTTTCCTGTTTCATCCTGTCTGATACTGGTTTCTTTAATATCTTTAGTGCTTATATATGTTTTATTTAATTTTTAACCTATAATATTTAATTTGTATGCCGTATTTCGTTCGGCCAAGTTTTTTTGCAAGCTTTCGTAGATCTTTCAATGTTTTTTGTTTTTTTATCAAATTAATTTCCTCAGAAGTATATTTTCTTTGAATTAATGGTTTTTTATATTTCAGCATTTCTTTAACTAGGAATTTAGATCCGCAACAAGGGCACTTTTTGGGGAATTCAACTTTGCCAGATTTATACATATTTATGTAATAATTGATTCTCTGGGTTGGTACAGTTCTAGATACACCTCTTATACGACCTATTTCAGCACAAGACTTCCCTTTATGATATTTAAGGCAAATCATTTTTAGAGATTTCGGAGCGACTTCTTTAACTGCGGTTTTCAGGTATTACTCCTTTCTAGTTTTGAGAGTAATTTGAAGATAATTGCTTCTCGTGATGGGATGAATTTATCAGAATGCTGATGTAACGTCAACATATTGGTGAGTAATGCTCTTAATTTTGGTACATTTAGAGGTTTGAGAATTTAAATTGAGAGGAGGTCATTCATGACCAAGTCGAGAGAGCGTAATTCAGACCTGATGGCATTGTGGGTGAATCCCATTTTCCGATAAGCTGGTATGAAATTTTCCACGAAACTTTTATCGTCTTGAGATATGTCGATCAAAAAACCCTCACCAGATAAAGGGGCAATTCCTAATAAAATTGCTTTTTTTTCCTTTAGCTTATTGTACTTGTTGTCACGTAAATCCGCGTGGTTTTGATTTCTCCAAGTTCCCTTCCAATCAGAAAACACTTCTAGCATTCTATTCCCAGAGCTAAGTTGGATACATATGTCTGGCTGCGTAGAAATTTTCCGAGCAGAGAGAAATTTACGATACCTATCTTGGCCTGATAATATAGCCTTTTTCCCACTATCTTCTAAAAAAATCAAAACGGCATCTTCGATTAACCATCCCAGAATTAAATCTATACCGTATTCATATGCTTTCCTTGAATCTCTATGATGAGCTAAGCTACATATTTTTTCCACATATTCATAAATTTCGTAGCTTAATTTTTTATTGATAACTTCTAAAAAACAGGTGCTTTTTAAAGGTCCTCCATTCGGAAAATTTTCTTTATCGTACTTGTCGACAATGTCGTTAACATTGCAGCCTATCAAGTGTATAGCTTTTATGGCTGAGTCGATTTTTTTGGAGTATACTTCAGTTACTTGCATGAATATTTAATTAAAATTTACGATTTGTTCTTAATGTGAATTTCATTAAACCCGGGAAATTGTTCAATGAGAAATTGTAACGCTTTTATTTGAATATCTTTGTTCGATTTTAGAATAAATCTAGGATCAGAAATTTTAATGACTCTTCCTTTTTTGTTGTATACGAAATAATTGCGATCAGGTCTGTTGCATTTTTCGCACTGGGGAATTGTGTTGTTTGAATCTAACGGCTTGTTTGGATCCATATGTCCTTGTTGTAAGTAAGTGGTAGAAGAAGGGTAATGGAGGTTCGCTTCTCCTTCTCTAGAGCCACATGTTGCGCATCGATAGTTGTAGTGTTTTTTTATGCTTTCCCACTCGTCATCTCCTTTTAGTCTAGATTGTCTTCTACCGTGAGCAAAATTTGGGTGAACTTGCTCTAGGTCAACGAGCATGTAATCTCCGCTACCCAAACCTCTTAGCTCGGCCTCTTGATCGTGTCTCGTTCCCGAGATAACATTCCATCCTTTTCCGTTAGCAAGGTGACGGGCTTGTTGAACATCGTTAGTATCGTTATAAAATTTCCTAACGAAAGAAGTAAGTTCATTTTTACTGACCACTTCATTAATATTTTTATAAAGGTAAACTAGGACCAAAGCGTCTTTAGAAAACTTTTCCCCGCTTTTTAATCGTGGAAGCTTAACACCCTTTTTTTTTAAATTCTTACTCCATTCTTTCTTAATTTTGTTGTATGCCTTCTCGATCTCTTTATTAGTCAGCACTTAGATTGCCTCAATCAAACATTTTTTTAATAGAAATACCTAATGCGCGGGAAATATTTTCGAGGTTCTGAATGCCCATATTTTTTTCACCTCGTTCGACCTGCCCAATATAGGCTCTGTGAAGATTTGCTTCGAAGGCGAGTTGCTCTTGCGACCAACCTTTTTTATTCCTAATTTGTCGAATTTTGGAACCCACACTTTTATTTATTTTTGTCACTTTTTTCTCCAATGCTAAAATTATTATATGGTATGGCTACTTATCGGTCGACTGCCTATAAGTAGCATCCATAGTGTGGTGGTAACCCAGGTTTGTAGAAAACTTGGAATCACAGAGCAGACATACTACCGGTGGCGTAAGGAGTCTGGAGGAATGAAAGTTGGACAGGAAAAGGGGTTGAAGGAATCTAGTGCACCCACAAAATCAAGCAGCTATTTTTGTAGTAGATAAATAATATTTTGTTTCATTTTAATGTCTTTATATTTTCTCCTAGGACATTCTGGAAAAGAAACTTAATAAAATCTTGTCTTGGAGAAAATTTGTATGTACTCCACCTTCCAGAAAGAACATTTTGAAAATGATCTTTTGCAAATCTTGTAAAATAATTTCCCGTCTCTCCAATATAAGCTACCCTATGTGGTTTGCCATTGAATATCCACAAATATATGCCCCCATGGCTCTTAAAAAAATCTTTATTCGCGTCAAAATCTTCTCCACTGTAAAAGCACTCCCACTATAGATAGTACTATTCTAAAGTTTTCTCAATTCCTCTAACAACTTCACCATTGCATAAGTATCGAGTTTGCAATATTCAAATAAATCTCCTCTTATCTTTTTAACCTCTTCTTTATCTTCCAACGAATGGAGGGTAGCGTAAGCATTCATTGCATCTCCGCCGTCACTTATTGCCATTCCTTCATAGCTTATATCTGCTAAAAGAGCAGGCAAAACGAACTTTAGGGAATAGCTTCCTTTCATTTCTTTTGTGTAATAATCCCTTTTTTGAAAAGGAACCATAAGATCAATTATATTTCCATGAATACTCATGAGTTTTTCACTGTAAGACAAAAATTGCTCTGACATTTCTTTTAATATTCTTTTCTCAAATACCCTATTGTAAGTCAAAACACAGGCTTTATCTGGAATTTCAGACGTGAGTCTTTTAACAAGTTCTTCTCTCTCGTCAATGCTTTCTTTGGCTAAAAATTCGTAATGTTTTAATTCAGCACTTTCATCTTCCAACACATGCAAAGAATATTGGAAAGGCATCATTTGGTATGGTCGAGTACCGTCACAAATAGGAATGACAGGCATAAAAGTCTCAAAATCTAAAAAGTAAAGAGGATAAAAAACTGTTTCTAGAAACTGACTGATACCTTCTTTATTAATAATCACTTTGTCAGTTAATTCTGACTCAATTTGTACTCTTTGACCAGAAGAGAGAGCATAATCATCCGGAATGTCTTTAAACTCTATAATTCCTTTGTAGTAAAGTTCAAATTTTTTTGATTTTTTTAAACGATTTATATTGAAAATTGAATACTCAGGAATGTCAGACCAGCAATGATCCTTAAAATCACATGGATATGGAGTATCACATTGATTGCCTATATCAATTCCAGGGCATTTTCCCTTTAACATTTCATTCATTTGAGAAAGCTGGTCCTCTACGAAGCCCTGGTTTTCTTCTATTTTATTTGTAAGTTCTTTCATGCAAAAAAGTTCTTTAATTTCCAATTCTCCATGTTTTACATATTTATTGTTAATGTAGACCAGTGATGCTTTGGCTATAGGTGACCTTGCCCCCTTAAATCGGTCCAATGCTAATGTTAGTATATAGGGCCAAAAACCTTTTTAGGGAGGGCATTT
>PBQF01000087.1 GCA_002724975.1 Parcubacteria group bacterium | reverse complement strand
TTTCTTTTCCTTTTAAAAAATATAGGGGGCAGAAAAAAAGAAAAAAGTGAAGAAATTTCTGTTTTGCTTGCGCCGAGCGAAGCGAGGCGTTAGTCGCGTAGCGACTGGAAATAGGTTAGAGCAAAGGTTATGATTTCCTCACAAACAACTTTAGACTCAATGCGTCGCATTGGGTCTTTAGTTGTTTTAGGGCCCACAAGGGGAATCGAAAAGGTTCATCTAATATTTTATGAGTGAAATGAAATAAAATATTGATAACCTGCACTGATCCTGTAAGGATCGATAAAGCTTTCTGTTGCAGACAGAAAGCTGGTCCCCGTGGGGTCTTCAATGGCTCAACACGTTGAGCCGTTCAAAGAAAGAGTTTTTTGCATAAAACCAAACTCCTCAGCAAGTAATAAGTTTTTCTAACAGCCCTTAACTACAGGATCATTTCAGTACTTGACAAACAAGACTGTTATGATATAATGAAATCTGAACTGAACCTTCCAACAAGAAACATACACATGGGCAGAGGAGGCCCTTTCAAGATGGACACGATCAAACTCGGCGTTGCCAGCATCGTCACAGCCTTCTCCAGGTACGGTTATAACTATCAGAGTACCATCGGGAGCAAGGTGACTGACCCAGAGTCGTTCCTGGGTGGGCTCACCACACAGATTCAAAGGCACGACACCACCGGCGACCGCGTCCCGGGGCAACACTACATCCCGTTGCCCAGCGATTTCAATTCGTTGGTGTCAGCCGGGGTTGGCATGCGGTCGCAAGACCCTGCCGACTACGTCCTGCGCGTACACCGTGGCCACGTCTCGGCCTACCTCAGGCGCAAGCATGCTGCCGATGTCTGCAGTGTGGCCGTGGTCGTCTACACCCGTGACGCCTATCTGAGCGACCCGGATGTGACGAACGACCGTGATGAGTGCGAGCGAATCAGCTCGGACATCACCCACGTCATCGTCGCGGTTCTGGCCTCTTCGGCCGGTGGGCCCTCACCCCTCAGTCCATTCCGGCTGGTTCACAATCTGGCTGGTGGAAACAAGGAGGCGGAGGCCTGGTCCGCGGATGAGATCCGAGGCAAGGCCGACGAGTCCATGGACTACTGGCAGTCCTGGTCTCAGGTTGCGGACTGACCGCATCAACCTCCTCTGGGCACTTCACCCAACTTGCTTCTTTGAAGGAGGAAGCTAGAGTTCATCATTCTGTATACTGAATGGTCATGCACCCTGATTGGAAACGGTCGAGGGTGTTTCGTTTTTATATAACCAACTCCAACTCCCTCACGCTATTTCCAACAAACTCACTATTGACTAAAAGTTCGGAAAGCCATAAATTGGGGTCACAAAAAAGTCTCTATTTAGTTGATAAAAATTTTGAATGGGGTAATATCCTTACCCAGAAGAGAAAGATTCGCTCCGTGAGTCTGAAACAGGAGGATTATATGCGTAGCTGGCTACCGTATGTCGTATTAACCATTTTGGCTTGGGGTACCTACATCCCCACACTCCACAAAGGAACCATCCTACTTGGCAGAAGCGGGGTACACGCCTTCCTGATGGTAGGCCTGGCGTACGTTGTTGTGGCAATACTGATTCCCGGCACAATGATCGTCCGTGCGGGGAGCTGGGCTACCTTCACAGCAGGTGGTTCAGGATTCACGTTCATCGCAGGAGCTCTTGGTGCAATAGGCGCACTCGGTATTGTCCTAGCTATGGCGAACGGGGGTCGGCCCAATGTGGTACCGCCCTTGGTCTTTGCCGGCGCACCAGTGGTCAACGTCTTCGTAGCCATGCTCTACAACCCGCCGAAAGAGAGCCCGCCATTACTATTCTTTCTCGGCATCCTAATGGCAGCGGCTGGAGCTGGAATGGTCCTGGCTAACCGGCCAAGCTGAAACCAGAGCGGCAGAACCTTCGGGGGTTCTGTCGCTCATCTCAAGGTCACATCATCCTTGTATTTTAAATAGAACAACTAATTGATAATTAGTTTGAGAAATCGTCTTTTGCCAACCTTAACTACTGCATTTTTCGAAATACTAACTTTACCAGTTTCATTAATAGAAGAACCGTCAATCGAAACTGCACCCTCTCTAACCAATCTCATTCCTTCTGATTTACTTTTTATTAAATTGGCTTTAATCAAAATAGCCAAAAATTCTTTCAACTCCATTTCACCGGCACCAACTTCAACTGAGGGAACTTCAGCGGGAACTTCATTACCCTGAACTGTCTTTTCAAAATGTGCTTGTGCCTTTTCTGCTGCCTCTTTGCCGTCATAAAGTTCCACTAAAGCAAGTGCTAATTCTTTTTTAAAATCAATTGGATTGCCTTCTTCGTTTTCCAAAGCAGAAGCAACTTCGTTAACTCTATCTATTGGAATGTCAGTCGCACTTTCCATATAAACTGGAATTAGTTGGTCAGGAATACGCATAATTTTTCCATACTTTTCTTCTGGTACTTCGTTTACCATAATGACATTGTCCCAGCTTTTACTCATTTTTCTACCATCTGTACCCGCCAGAAGTTGAAGAGTAAGAACATCTTGCTGTTCTTGAGCAAAGTGTTTTTGAATTTTCCTGCCAGCTAAAAGATTAAAAAGCTGGTCGGTGCCACCAATTTCAACATCAGCTTTTATTTCTACACTGTCATATCCTTGCATCAGAGGATAGAGAGCTTCTTGAAGACCAACTGGGTCGCCGTTTTTAATTCTCTCCGCATAATTTTCTCTTTCAATCATTTGCTGGAGAGTAAAAAGACTAGCTAGTCCTATCCACATTCCCGTATCAAATTTATCAATCCATTCATTGTTATAACGAACTTCAACATCATCTATATTTAAAATCTTAGATACCTGATTCAAATATTTTTCCTTGTTTTCAGAAATTTCTTCTGTACTTAAAGTTTCTCTGCCAGTAACCTTATCCGAGGTATCTCCAATCCTAGCGGTACCATCACCAATTATAAGAACAATTTGGTGTCCTAGGTCTTGAAATTCCCTGAGCTTTTTAATGGTCGAACCATGTCCAACATGGAGATCGGGGTTAGTTGGATCAATACCAAATTTGATTCGAAGCTTTTCCCCGGATAGCATTCTTTTTTCAAGGTGATTTTGGTCTATAACTTCGACGACACCCCTTGTCAGAACTTCTTTAATTTTATTTTCGTCTGTATTTACAGCCATTTCTAGTAATTATGACAGAGCTTCACAAATAAGCCAAATCATATAAAATTATTTGTGGAGGTGTATTCATGACAACAGTCGAAGATGTCAGAAGAGCCGGTGCCGAAATTGCCATTTTTGGTATGAAACTACTAGAAAGGGCGCCTGACAAGTATGCTAGAGACAGAAGCATTTTCAGTATACTCTGCGGACACTACAGGTGTTTGGTGGAAGCCATCCAAAAAGAACAGAGAGGCACCCCAATCAGATTGGTTCCTGGGAACAAGGTAGTCGAAGGAAAAGCGAAGTTGTGCTTGTCTAAAGTTCAGAAATTGATCAGGAGGGAGACAGAATGGAACAAGGGAGGTGTTGTCTAAAATGGAGGGATGGGGAAGTCCTTATTTCCGTTGGGCAGCTGACAATTCTTGAACGAAAGGGGAACGACAAGCCATGGAGATACGAGATTCGAGATGAGAATCGCACAGTTCACTTTCTAGTGAACGATATTTCTGGTCACGACTTCAGTAAAAGACTCCCTGTTGTGTTCTTGAAAAGAGACAGTAAGAGTGTTGAAGTCAACGCCACTGTGTAACGGCCTTTGGAGGAAGTCAACAGACAAGCCTCTAGGGGTCTTGTCTTTTGGCCATATTTTAGTAGTATAATCGAGCATATGAGTTTTGTAGTAATAAAAACAGGCGGAAAGCAATATAAAATCTCCAAAGGAGATTCTATTAAAATTGAGAAAATAGAAGCTAAAAAAGAATTAAAGGAAGGTGACAAAATTTCTTTTAATGAGATTCTTCTTGTTGACGATGGGAAGAAAACTCAAGTAGGAACTCCCTTGATTAAAGGAGTAAAAGTTGAAGCAACTATAGAAAAAATCGGAAAAGCTAAAAAAGTTGATGTTATAAGATTTAGGTCTAAAAGCAGGTATTTCAAGAAGAAGGGACACAGACAGCCATTTTTCAAAGTTAAAATAAATTCAATCAAGTAAAAGATTCCGTTAAAGACGGAATTTTTTAATGTCTGTTTTCGAAAGCCGCTTTTAGAGTATCCTTGTCTGAATATTCAAGTTCCGTGCCGGTTGAAAGTCCGCGCCCCAAAGTAGAAACCTTGACTCCACTCTCTGTAATCGGACGAAGTAGATTTAATAAATACGAGTGTGTATTTTCCCCTTCTGGATTAGCACTAGTAGCTAAAATTATTTCGTTCAGGCCATTATTTTTAACTTCGCCTTCTATTAAATTAACCAACTCTCTTGAACGGACTTTTGATTCTGGCTTTTCCTCCAAAATCGGAACAATTCCGCCTAAGACAAAATACTTGCCATTATAGACTTCAGTTTTTTCAATATTTTCCAAATCGGCATCTTTTTCAACAACCATTAATAAATGATTGTTTCGATTTGAATCAGAACAGATATTACAAAATTTAGAATTACTATTTCCAGATTGATAGAATCTCTGACAAAACTCGCAAACCCTTATATTTTTTTTAAGTGTTAGCAAGCTTGAAGAAAGGTCTTGTAAAAATTCCCTGTCCTTTGTTAAAAGAAAATAGACAAAGCGTCTGGATTGTCTTGGGCCAATTCCGGGGAATTTAGAAAAAATTTCGGCTAATTTTTCAATTGAACTCATAATTAAAATCCTTCTTCCGTGCCCATAAGAGTATCCCCCTTGTCGGAATTATCAAAATGGGTATCTATGTCTAAAAATGAAGCCCTCTTTTCGTCGAAATAAAGTTCACAATTTCCAGTTGGGCCGTTTCGGTGCTTTTGAACCAAGATATCAGCAATATTCGGTTTATCTGACGAGTCATTATATTTGTCATCACGATGGATAAACATTACTACATCAGCGTCTTGTTCAATGGAGCCTGAATCCCTCAAGTCTGACAAACGGGGTTTACCACCCCTGTGTTCAACATTACGAGAAAGTTGGGAGAGGGCAATAACCGGTACATTCAGTTCACGCGCCAAGTTTTTAAGAGAACGAGAAATTTCAGTCACTTGTTGAACCATTGAATCAGACTTGCGAGAATCAATTGGAAGCATCAACTGAAGATAATCGACAATCAATAATCCTAAATCATTTTCACTCTTTAGTCTTCGGGCAACACTGCGCATTCTAATAATATTATTACCAGGCATATCATCAATATAAATAGGGGCTTTAGAGAGTTTAGCTAGTGATTCTTGAATACTTAAAAATTCCTTATCCACCTTGAGATTTCCAGTCCGAAGCTTCCAGCCGTCTATTTTCGATTCTGCCGTCAACATCCTGTCTACTAGTTGTTGGGCACTCATTTCAAGGGAAAAAAGACCAACAGGAATATTATGTTCAACTGCCGCTTGTCTAGCTATGTCGAGAGCCAGTGATGTTTTTCCCATTGAAGGTCTGGAAGCAATAATGACCAAATCAGATTTTTGAAAACCAGAAAGAATATTATCAAGTTTTTTAAATCCAGAGGGCACCCCACGCAACTTGCCCTTCTCATTATGTAAACTTTCTATTCTTTCCCATGCTTCCCCCAGAATATTTTTCAGCTCCACAAATTTGTGTGCCGTTGGTGTGTTGGTAATTTCAAAAATTGTCTTTTCTGCTTTGTCGAGTGCCAAGTCTAGTTCAATATCATCTTCATATCCAATCTGGCTAATCTCATCAGCAGCTTCTATTAAAGAGCGCATAGTGTACTTCTTTTGGACAATATTTGCGTAATGCTTTACATTTGTCGAAGAAGGAACAATGTCCACCAACTCCGTCAAATAACTTGAGCCACCAATTTCATCCAGTTTCTTTTTTTCTTTCAATTTTGTGGTGACTGAGAGAAGATCAATTGGTTCTCTTTTGGAGAAAAGTTCAAACATAATATTATAAATAATCTTATGTTTGTCTAGATAAAAATGGTGTGAAAAAACAACGTCTGAAACATCACTTATGGCTTCAGGACGAAGCATAATTGAACCTAGTAAGGCCTTTTCTGCATCAATATTTTGAGGTGGAATTCTTAAATCCTTTTTGGAATCTTTTGGCATACCAAATCTAAATAAATAAAATGAATATTAAATTTACACAGCCCGCCCTCTTGGCAAAATTACAACTTAAAAATGGTATAACTAACGGTATAGAAGGTGGGGTCAGGCAAATCATGGTCGCCCCACAGAAAGTAGGACTCCTTGATTTCCTAGATTTTATCACAAGGGTAGGGGACCTAACTCTTTACTCTGTTAGAAAGCTGTGGGTAGGTTGGGGATAAAAGAAAGGACTGGGGCCAAATGGCTCCTACGGAGAGCTAGAGGTTGACAAACACATTTCAGCATGATAATATTTACTCTGAACTGATCCTTAAACCAAGAAAGAGAGGATGTGTCATGCCCGAACGTGCCCGTGTCAATCACGTTACAACCACCATATCAAAGTCTGTCGACCAGTACGAACACATCAACTACAAGAATTTTCCAGCTCTCTTCGAGTTGGGACAGGATTCCTATCTCGCTGAGTGCAAGTTGAGCTTTGACCTTCTCGAGACCAGAGATGAAATCCGAAGTGTCGTTGTTTCCTACAAGGTCGATATCAAGAGTAGTATCCTTAAAGGTGACACAGTCAACATCGCGACATCACTTCGGCTCGGCGTAACAAGCTTGACCTTCGAACAGAACATCAAGAAGGACAAAGTCCTGGTTGCCACCCAGGAGATAGTCGTCGTCCTCGTCGAGGCAAACGACATGACACAAAAGGTCGCCATAAGTAGCGACCTTCGTGTGGCACTCAGATAGAGTCAAACCGCCCGCCAAGAAAACCGCCTCATGTTTTCCCAGGCGAGGCGGTTTTCTATTTAAATGCAAGACAGGTTCGAACATCGTACACCCAACGGAGCATTACTTGACAAATCATACTAAATATGATAGAGTTCTGTGTGGAAGGAGAAACATTATGCGAGCAGGGTACAACTACGAAGACCAGGTTGGATGTATTGTGCTTGAGGGTGGAGAAACAGGACAAGAGGTTGTCGATGCGGCCGAAAAGTACGAAGCCGTGACCGAGGACGGGCTCATCTGCATCCGCCCTCCAGGCATGGGTATGCTCCCAGAACTCAAGTCGAGAGCCGACATTCTACGGATTCTTCCGAGAGACTAATCGGCTTTGACACTGGATGATATCCAGAACAACAAAGTCCCGCAGCAAAACTCGAAGGAGTCAGCTGTCGGGGCTCTTTCATTTTAAACACATAAACAGGTTCGAACATCGTACACCCAACGGAGCTATCATCTTAAATAAGGCTATACAGAGCCGTATTTAATGTTACTTAAAATGTGATATTCTTTTTGTAATGAGTTATTCCTATCCAATTTTACACAAAGTAATAGACCACTATAAAAATATAGACAGTAGTCTTGAGGACTTTCATCTTGTGAGCTGTCAGCATTTTCTTGAACCTCAAATTGAAATGTATAAAGGGTTTATTGAAATTGGTATAAAACCAGAGAATATAACAGCTTTGGGCAAGATATATTCAACAAACAGTGAAGTATTGGAAGAATTAAAAGGACTTGGTATAAACGCCATTCAACCAGAATTTTCTGGTCAATTTTTTGATGAAGAGCATAGAAAAAATTGTGAAGAAGTTCTTAAATCAGTAAAAGCTAACGATGTAGTAATTCTTGATGATGGAGCTGAAATGATAAGTGTTTTTTCAGAGAGTGATAAGAACACCTTGTTTGCAGTAGAGCAGACTTCCTCTGGTTTTAGAAAACTTGAAAATACTAATTATGATTTCCCTGTAATCAATGTCGCTAGGTCAAAGACTAAACTGACCCAAGAAAGTCCTTTAATAGCAAGACTTTGTTTTGAGAGAATTGTGGAATATGCAAAAGAAAATAATATTGATAATCCGAGTTTTGTGTTAATTGGGCTTGGCCCCATTGGAGAAAATATTAAAGAAATTTTTAAAGAGAATGATTTTAAGGTAAGTGGATATGACAAGGAGGACTATCAATCAATTGTTGAACTAATAAACAAAGAAAAGCCAGATATAGTCGTTGGGGCTACTGGTGGTCAGATAATATCAAAGGAAGAAGTTGAAGAGCTGAATCAAGACCACCACTTTCACTTCATTAGTGTTTCTTC
>PBQF01000086.1 GCA_002724975.1 Parcubacteria group bacterium | reverse complement strand
GCATTTTCCTCAACCCATTTGTAAAAGTCTGTTGCAGGATACGGAACAGCATTGTAAAACCTTACCTCATCTAGTGGAAGTTCCAAAGCCCATTTCAAGGTCTTTAAAAATTTCTTATATGTATCTCCTGGCAATCCAACAATAAAAAACGCCCCTTTCTTTATTCCGACTTTATCCGCAAGCAGGATTGCTTCTTTAGCTTTCTCCGCAGTTATTCCTTTCTTGATATTATCTAAAACTTCTTGATCAGCAGACTCAACTCCAAACGCAACATACATGCATCCTGCATTTTTCATCTTTCTAAGAAGCCTTTCATTTACCTTATCAATCCTGATTCCATTTCTTAATTCCCACTTTATTTTCATTCCTCTTTCAACTATCTGGTCGCAGATCTCTTCTGCCCTTTCAGGCAATAAAGTAAAGTTATCATCATTAAACCCAAAATACTTGTAGCCTTTTTTATACCAATGCTCAAGCTCATCTACAACATTCTTCGCTGACCTTGGTCTGAACATAAAGCCAGAGGTCAAATTTATTGAGCAGAATGTGCATCTGTAAGGGCATCCTCTTGAAGTGATAATTGGAAGTTTCCTGTCTATGTACTTGTCTAATTCAAATAAATCAAATGCAGGAAAAGACATTTCGTCAGGCTCTCTTACGAAAGTATCATCTTCATTTTCAATAACTTCTTTTTCATTCCTATAAATCAGTCCCTTTATGGTTTTAGGGTCTTCTCCATTGCAAAGTTTTACAAGAGCACCTTCTCCTTCTCTTTTAACTGCATAATCCGCTTTTGTATCCTCAATGACCTTTTTTTTAAATGCGGAAACGTGAGGCCCCCCTAAGGCAACCTTGAATCCTTTTTCTTTAAGCAGATCCACCATTTCATAGACTTTTTTATGGTCAGTTGTTACAGTTGTTATGCATACTAGATCAGCATTAAACTCCTTGACTTTATCAAGCATATCCTTTCTATTATAACCCAGCCTCATATCCAATATTGCAACATCGTGCTTGTTTTCCCTGACAACAGCAGCTAAGCATGCAATGCCCCTCTGGGGAGAAGTAGGCTTATCTACAATGCCTTTCTCTGGTGGAATAATAAAGAAAACCTTCATGTTCGTATCGGTGTAATGCAAAAATGTATATAAATTTTATGATTGTTTGTTTTTAATAACACTATTAAGAACTCCAACAATTTTATCCTTTATTATCCTGTTTCTAAATCCATACCTTTCAAGAAACTTCAATCCGTTCCCGGATAATTTTTTTCTGATAATAGGATTATTAAGCATTGTTATTGTTGCATTTCCAAGCTCTTCTGGGTTTTTTTTCTTGACAAGATAAGCATCTTTTCCATGGATAAAGAATTTTTCAGTAAGCCCTGCCTTTGTAATAATGCATGGAACTTTAGAAAGCATTGCCTCCAATATAGTTGTGCTAAAGCAATTTTCAACAGCGCTGCACGCCACAAACACATCTGATACTGCAAGAAACTTATCCACATCAAATGTAGGGCCTGGAATGTACACATAATTTCCAATGCCTAATTTTTTTATTTCACTTTCAATATCTTTCTTTAGATGCCCGTCTCCAACCATTATAAATTTTATATTCTTGATCTTCTTGGCTACATAAAGAATTGCCCTGACAAACGTCAATGGATCTTTTAAATCTTCAAAACGGCCTATAAAAGTCACAACAAATTCATTTTTTATATTGAGATTTTTTTTAATGGTCTTAACATCGTGCTTTCTAAGAAATTTCTCCTCATTCAAGAAATTCTTTACATCAACAACATTATCTATTCCCATATCTTTTATTGTTTTGATCATATCTGAATGCGCTGAAGTTATCATATCCATTCTCTTAAGTACAAATTTGTTAAGCCATCTTGGCAAGCCTCTTATGCTGCCTCCATGCTCGGTAAGTACTATCGGTTTTTTATATATCCATTTTACAGGCAGCCCTGCAAGTCCCGCTAATGTCCAGTGCGCATTTATCACATCACATCTTTTAGCTATCTTAAAAGATTTAATTAAGAAAAAAAGCAGGAAAAAGGGAGCCTGTATTTTTGGCAAAAAACCATGCTTAAAGCTCTCTTTCATACCCCCTGTATATGTAAGCTTCTGTAATTTTTTTGGATAAAAATAATTAAATCGGGATATTTTTACTTTATCCCTTACTTCATAGCTCTTAGTGCCTGGGCCTCCTGACGTTACCACAGATACATCTTCTGTTTTTGCAAGCTCTTTGCACCATGAATGCATAAACGGCACCCAATAGTCATCCTTTGACCTTGGATATGAAGTGGCTAATATGCATATTTTCATAGCTGAACTAGTAATATATGGTATATAAATATGTTTTCAAAAAGGTTTTTAAATACCCTAGAATAACTTAAACCATGCATGTGGTAATATTGTGCGGGGGAAAAGGCACCAGGTTAAACGAATATACAGAAGACATTCCTAAGCCCTTAGTGGAGATTGGGAACAAGCCAATACTGCATCACTTAATGAGCATGTATGCAGCTGCAGGCTATAATGATTTCATACTTTGCCTTGGTTACAAAGGAGATAAGATAAAAGAATATTTCAATGGTAACAAAGAGTTCAATATTGAATTTGCAGATACCGGAGAAGATGCAAATAAAGCTGAAAGATTGATGAAGGTTAAAGATAAGATAAAAGGAGATAATTTCCTGCTTTCATATGGAGATGACCTGAGTGATGTTGATATTAATAAGGTCATAGAATTTCATAAAAAAAACAAAAAGATTGTTACACTGGCTGCTGTTCATTTGGTTTCACCATTTGGAATCATGGAAATAAATGAAATCCATGAAGTTACAAGTTTTAAGGAAAAGCCAAAATTAAACCACTTGATGAACGGTGGTTTTTATGTTATTGAAAAAGAAATTTTTAATTATATCAAGCCGGGATATGACCTGGAAAAAGAAACCTTTGAAGACCTTGCAAAAGCAAAGCAGATTACAGCATTTAAGCATAATGGCTTTTGGAAATCAATGAATACATTAAAGGATGTTATCGAGTTGAATGAGATGTTTGAGAAAGGAGATACACCATGGATAAAATGAGCTGGAAAGGCAGGAAAGTAATAGTAACCGGAGCAGACGGCTTTATTGGAAGTCATCTAGCAAAAGCTCTCGTTGAAAAAGGAGCAGAGGTAACTACAATATTAAGGGATATAAAAAAAACCAACAATATGGATCTATTAGGCATTAGGGATAAAATAAATGCTGTACATGGGGATCTTGTAAATTATAATGATTGTGAAAGGGCAATAAATGAATATGACATTGATTTCTGTTTTCATATTGCAGCACAGGCAATTGTCGGGCCTGCCAACAGAAGCCCATTATCCACATTTGAGTCCAATATTAAGGGTACATGGAACATACTGGAAGCATGCAGATTATCAAAAACAATCAAGGGTTTAATTGTTGCTTCCTCTGACAAGGCTTATGGGCAGCAAAAAAAGCTCCCTTATACCGAAGATTCGCCCTTAAACGGCTATTTTCCATATGACGCATCAAAGGCATGCGCAGATGTTATTGCAAGGTGCTATTTTATGGCATATAATCTTCCTTTGGCAATAACCAGAAATGCCAATACTTACGGCCCTGCTGACATGAACCTGAGCAGGCTGATTCCTGATGTTATCGTAAAAATTATCAAGGGTGAAGAGCCGATTATCAGAAGCGACGGAACTCCTGAAAGAGATTATATGTACATCAAGGATGCAGTTAATGCATATCTTGTTTTAGCAGAGAATCTTAACAGGAAAGAAGTTGCAGGACAGGCTTTTAATTTTGGAACAGGAAAACCTATAAGCGTTTTGGAATTATACAAAAAAATAATAAAATCAATGGGCAAAGATGTAAAGCCAAAAATTCTTGGAGAGGCAAAAAATGAAATTGACAGGCAATATCTGTCTTCAGATAAGGCTGGGAAAATTCTTAACTGGAAGCCGGAATACAGCATTGAACAGGGCTTAAAAGAAACAATTGAATGGTACAGCGATTATTTCAAAAAATGAAAATTCTTGTTATTATGAAGCGGTTTGGCGCAGCTAAAGATATGGTTATGGAAAATTTTGGAAGGCAGATCAGGCTGTTTGAGCCCTTGGCAAAAAAGCATAAGATTGATTTTGTATGCCCTGACTATATAAAAAAAGAGTCTAAAATAATCAAAAGAAACGGCATAAGGTTTATTGTAAGTCCAATTACTCTTTTTTCTGCAGGAAAATTCATTTTATCTCTAAATGGATTAATTAAAAAAGAAAAATATGATGTTATTATTGCAACAACAGATCCATTAATAGGCATCATGGGCTATCATTATTCAAAAAAATTCAAAATTCCTTTAGTTTATGATTTACAGGATAATTTTGAGATATATGATACATATAAAATCCCGTTCATTGGCTATTTTGACAAGAAAATAATTAAAAAAGCTGATATTGTATTGACTGTAAGCGAGAACCTGAAAAAATATGCCTCTAAATTCAGGAGTAAAAAGTCTTATGTCATCCAAAATGGCGTTGATTTGAATTTTTTCAGGACAATAGATAAAAATAAGTCCAGGAAAAAATTAAAGCTCCCCTTGGATATAAAAATAATTGTTTACATCGGCTATTTAAGAAACCTCAAGGGATTCGATATCATGATTGATGCCCTGCATAAAGTAATGGAAAAACATCCTAATACTTACCTTCTTCTTAGCGGTCAGATTGGAAAGGGTATCGATATCAATCAAAAGAATGTAATTTACAGGAAATTTACAAATAGGCAGGATGTTGTTTCTGGAATCAACGCAGCTGATGTTGCTATACTGCCGAATCCCGACAATAACTTTGCAAGATACTGCTTCCCATACAAGATTGTTGAGTATATGGCATGCAATGCTCCTATTGTGGCAACTGATGTTGGAGATGTTTCATTATTGCTAAGAAAATATAAGGGAAGCTTATGCAAGCCGGATGACTCTGAAGACCTTGCAAATAAGATAATCTCAAAGCTGAAAGAAAACAAAAGAGTAGATTACAGCAAAGACATGAGGAATTTTACCTGGGAAAAACTGGCAAAAAAGCTTGATAAGATAATAACAGATTATAGCTGATTAAATGATTGTTTTCTTTAAATTATTATTAATTTGCTTTTAGTTGCGTAGCCATTAGTTAAAAATCAAAGATATTCTATTGTATGAATGATTTAACCATAAAATACAAACATTTAAATATAAAGATTATTCACTTTTTTTCTAGTATTATTCACTGTCAAAAAACACCTATCAATGATAGATGATATGTTTTTATCATAATTGGGCTATTCTGGTGTTTTTTTGACTAAGCGAATTCCACCAGTATCTTCCTTTTATTTATAGAGATGGTGGAATTTTAGCGTATTAAAAAATGGACAACAAGACAAGAATTTTTGAATTTCTGTACAGGAATCATGGTACTGGACATAATATCAACCAGATAGCAAGATTAGTAAATATAAGCGTAGGAAGCTCATTTAAAATACTGAAAGAGCTTCAAAAAAATGGCTATGTTGCTGCAAAACAGGAAAAAAATGCAATTTTTTACCATATTAATCTCAATGAAAAAACAAGGAATTTATTTTATAAGTTAACTCTGGATTCCAATAAGAAAGATAAAAAAAAGACAAAAATAATCTGCACCATAGGCCCTTCCTCTAACGATCCAAAGATCATAAGGAAATTAGCAGATGCCGGAATGGATTGTGCAAGGATAAACGCATCCCACTGCAATGAAAAATCAGCATTAAAGATAATGCATAATATCAGGAAAGTATCTTTAGACATTCCAATACTTTTAGACATTCCCGGCCCTAAAATAAGGCTTAATAATTTAACAAAGCCCGTAAGAATTAAAACCGGAAAAACAATAAATTTTACATTTGATAAGTCAAAAAACAATGAGCTTTACCTGGATACAGAACTGCATACATCTGTAAAAAAAGGACATAGGATATTGATTGATGATGGAAAGATTGAGCTTCTTGTCTTAAAATCAAAACGCAATAGCTTAAGCTGCAAAGCGCTGAATGATGGTATAATAACCAAAAATAAAGGATTGAACTTTCCTGATAGTTTTGTGGATTATAAGGGTATTCTTAAAAAAGACATATTTTGGGTTAAATTCGCAATAAAAAATGATATTGATTTTATTGGAACTTCATTTGTCAGGTCAGTATCAGACATAAAAAAATTAAACAGTCTTTTGGGGTATGGAAGCCTTTCAGATGTAGTAGGAGATAAGATAAAGGTAATTGCAAAGATTGAGACAAAAGAGGCTGTCAAAAACTACAGGGAAATAATCAAGGAATCGTATGGTGTTATGATAGACCGCGGGGATTTGGCTTCAGAGACTAGATTTGAACTTCTTCCTAGGCTGCAAAAAAGGATAATAGATGAGTGCAATAGGCAGGGAAAGCCGGTAATTATTGCAACGCATATGCTCGATTCCATGATTGTAAGCAGCCTGCCCACAAAAGCCGAGATATCAGATATTGCAAATTCTGTGCTTGATGGAGCATCATGCCTTATGCTTTCTGCAGAGACTGCTGCCGGAAAATATCCTGTTGAATCTGTCAGGACCATGTCAAAAATAGCAAAAGAAGTAGAAGATGATATAGAAAATAAAGAGCTTGAGGATACAAATCATTTAACATTTACCGATTGCATAGTTAATGCAATCTCAAAAATTGACGGGTTGATTGATATAGATTCAATAGTTGTGATAACATCTGGAGGATATACAGCAAGGATGCTTGCAAGCAAAAAGTTAAGGCCAAAGATAGTTGCTATAACAACAAAAAAGAAGATATTAAGGCAGATGCACATATTGTGGGGGGTAGTTCCAATAATCATAGAAGGAAGCATTGACAATATCACAAATAAAGAAAAAGAGAAGGCTATTCTTGCTGCTTTAGAGCAGGGCATCATAACAAAAACTAATCAAATAATTCTTACAGGCTCTGTTTTCCATTTCAAGTCCAAAAGGACAAATAT
>PBQF01000085.1 GCA_002724975.1 Parcubacteria group bacterium | reverse complement strand
GGTTTTCCCGTTTGGTAATTGAACCGTGTCAAGATAAACCTCCAACAATCGACCAGAGAATACGTGCTTGGATGACAGTTTTGATTCCGTCAGTTCAGTGGACATTGTTAAAGAAATAAAGGGGGGATTATTTTTGTAAATTGATAATCAACTGAAGGGCTTCATCCATTTCTAATTCAGTCATTTTTTCTTTATATAGACCGCGTACAATCCTGTCCTTATCCAGAATTATGATATTGTAGCTGTCCTCATATAGATTCCAGCTATTCCTGAGAATAGCATCAGAATCAAACAAAACGGTTGTCTCATATTTTTTTGCTTTTCTTCCCCCAATGGCTTTAATAAGAAAATCAGGTTTCCATGAGCTGGCGCAATCTGCAATGCCAATCCCTTTGAAGGAGTCTCTGGATATGAGGCTGTCTACATCAATCGCTTTTTTGACCCTATCACTAAACTCTTCATTCATTTCTGATTCATCCGGGTCCACATAACTTACTCCCATAATTTTCCCTGCCCAGTCATCCATTGTGAATAAATTACCATCTGCATCTGGGAATTTCCACTCTGGGGCAGGCATCCCCACTTCAAGGAAAGTTTGAGAAAAAAGAAACGTAATGGGGAAAAAGTAAAAGCGGAAAAAATATCTCACTAAAAATATTCAATATATATAATCTTTAGTTCACGATTAAAATAATTCACTTTATCATCATCAAACAGAAGATTATTAAAATCCATTTCTATATGTAGGCGATCAACAAAGGTCCAACGGACAGCTGCATTTAAATAACCTCCTCTATTTAAAGCAAGTGTTTCAGCGGTCATGTCATTTTCATTCAAAGCGGCATTATATTCAACCAGAAGCGACAATTCAGGATTGACCTCCATATCCAACCCGAAAAATAAATTTGGATCACCGTCACCATCTTTATCCTCCAAAAAATTCTTACTCATCCCTGCGTGAAGCCCTGCATTGCCCAATGGGGTCTTCCAGTTTTTGCTGGCAGAAACATAAGCACCATATGCCCTGATATCATATCTCTCTACAGGTAATGGATCTAATGGCTCACCGCTCTCACTCTCAGGAGAATGATCATAAGTGTAGGTCCCAAATCCCTGGGTCACCAAGCCAATGGCACATCCCGGAGCAGATCCTGTTTCATCCAAGAGATGATACTTAAGATTCACTTCTGGACGAGGATACCATTGAAGAGAGTCATCTCCAATTAGATTTCCAGCACCATAAGAAAGACCAAACTGAAATCTATCTGTAATTCCTACTGTGAGCCCGGTCGTTAGACCACCTTTTTTCTGAACTCGCAAATCCATGGAGAAACTCCCTCGCACAAGTGTTCCCGCTGTTGGAACGGTAATGAGATTTGTTGGAGGTGGATAGGTGGTTCCCTGTGCAACAAGCAAGTTAAATAAATATGTGATGGTGATGATTCGGTATATGTTTTTCATAGTCTTTTGGGTTTTAATTAACAATAAATTTATGTGAAGATATTCAGTAAATCAATACGGAGTTTCAGTAAATAATTTTCAAATTTTCATTTGATAGGGTTCAAATTTTCATCTAATTGATTTGATAAACGGAATCGAACAATAGAGCTTGATGATGGATCGCACACATAGATAACACCTTTTTCATCTACAGCCACCGCTGAAGGATATTCTAAATATTCTTTTTCTTCTACTACAAGAAATGTGTCAGTTAAAACAGAATCAGACCCTGTAAATATCCAGATAGATGTATCAACCGTGACCGATTTTACTCCTGCTTTCATAAAAAACTGACCATCATTGTCAAATACCTGAACCTCCTGTTCCATTGTATTGGCAACATACACACTTTGATGATTATCAACGGTTACATCTCTTGGACTTTCAAAACGGTATAAATCCATTATATCATTGATCCCCGGCTGAAATACCGATGGATAGACAGGATAAGTTCCACCAAGGACAGGCTGAATCTTGTGTATTTGAAAAAAGTCCCCCGTTTGACCATAATACAGATTTCCATTATCATCTGAATCAATACACACCGGTTTATTCACAGTACCGGCACCTGTACCATATCCTGAAACTGTATGTCCAAACACCAAATCATGAGTCCAAATTTCCTCTCCAGAAGAAAGCCTGATCAAGTGAGATCGCCTCATATTCAGTGCCAGAATCCGGTCATGGAAGTGGTCAGATGTAAATACCCGCATTGCCTCATCCCTTAATGTGGTCAGTCCTGAAAAAGAAGACATCCCACTGGAATACCAAATATCACCGGTTGTATCTGCGGATTGGCCATCAAAGACACAGCGAACACTGAGCAAAGAATCTATGACTGATTGTTCATTAGACCAGGTCACATCTACCAATTCCCAATTCGTGTTATTTACTGCCGTCAGCCAGGACTCATTATGTGAAACAATAAAACTATCTTCACCTGTTTCTGTCAGAAATATTCCTCCAAAAGCATATGCTTCAATTCCCAATAGATTCCACAGCTGGTTCCAACAAAATATTTTATCACTACCATCAATAAAAAACACATTCATCTTTGTATCAATATCCACATCAATGGGATGAACAGAATTTCCATCAACTGTAACAGTTCTCAATTCATCAAATCCCGTAACTATGTTTCCACCTTGATCCAAAACAAAAATTGATTGGGCTGCGGAGTCAGCCACAAAAATTCGACCATCCTGAGCAATTGAAATTTCAATAGGCGACTGAAACCCACGTTCCGTTCCCCAAATAGGATTGACTGGTAAATAAGTTGTGTCACCTGCGGAGAATTCAACATCAGTATTTATATCAGCAGGTAGTTCCATTTTATTGATACAACCATTTGACATCAATATACACCCCACTGTGACAATCAGTATTTTCAATGAAAAAAACCAACTAATAAAAATATTTTTATTATTAAATATCAAAAGGATAAACTCAGAGAAAATCTTTTAGGTGGTGATAAATGTTGAAAATGAGTGTAAGCATAGTCTGCTACTAAAATATAATTACCTATCTTTCCGCTCACCCCCACTCCAAAGGAATAGTCCACCTCTTCCTTGTTCAATTTATACCCGCAACGTAAAGACAGCATTTGATATAATGTATATTCCAAACCCAAGGAGATATTTTCTGCGTTATCCACCGGGTGATTTAGTTGAATGGATGCAGTTACACTCTGTTCCATGGTCTCATATAGTTCCATTGCAGCACCAATTCTGAAAACGGTCGGAGGTGAAAACAACTCAAATTCAGATTCAATCTCAATTTCTTCTCCTGTGTCCATATCAAGAATACGTTTTATAAATGTCCCCTCAGGTTTCGCCTGTGGACCAAAATGAGATAGAGATGCTGAAAATCTCAGTGACCTGTATCCTGTCCAATAATAAGTTCCCATATCTATCATAGATGATGCCATGTGATATCCTGCTAAATTTTCAGCTACATATTTTAGAGTAATGCCAAAGCTAAATCTATCTGTCATTTTTGACCCATATGTCAGCCCGATGAACCTATCCTGAAAAATAAAATAGGTACCGGTACCATGAGGATTATATTCTGTTGTCTCCAACATTGGTTTCATGTGAAGGATACCAGCAGATAATCCAAAAAAATGACGAGATCTAAAGGGCGTGACTATTGAAATAAAATCATACTGAATATCTGCAGGCCACTGTACCCGTGAAGCCGAAATTTCCATTTGTTGAAATTGCGCAACCGTAGCGGGATTATAATATATCGACGCAGCATTTTGATGTAGGGCTACCACGGCTTCTCCCATCCCCTCTGCCCTTGCACTGACACCAACCTTAAGAAATGTAAAAACAGATGTTCCCGCTCGCTGCCCTCCAAGGATAGGAAATAAATTTTGTCCTGATAGAATAGACAAGAACATGATTAACATCAGTGTTTTATTCAATTTCAAAAGAATACCTGAACTCCTAAAACTGTTTTTCTAGGAATTCCATTCCGGGAAGGGTCCTGATTAGGACTAGGATTCTCAATTAAATAATAAGGTATTATTTCTCCAGGATCGTATCCACGACCGGTGAAGGGATTGATTCGCCTAGGAATTAGTTCATCTAACAAGTTTTCTGTTTCGATAAATAATTTACAGGTCACATTATAAATTTTGAATGATTTATAAACTTTCAGGTCAACAGTGCTGGACCCGGAAATTGTGTTAATCCCAAACACTTTCAATAATTTGGGATAATATTCACTCAAATAATAATATGGCTTGTCATCTTCACGTGCACCGATATAATAGGGTGTGTCTTCAACATAAATAATACCATCAGAGTTATCATTTGTACCAGGAATAGAACGAGTGTATCTTCTGCCAGAGGAAAACTCTACTCTCAGAGACCCTCCCCATCCTGATGGATGTTGATAATACAGATTGGTGAAAAACTGAAATGGTCTGTCCCATGCTAAAAAATTTTCATCCAATGGTTTTTCCCTTAATTCTCCAGCATCCACCAAGAGATTATCATAAGGAGTGGAACTTTTACCGGTAATAATAGAATAATTTGCATTCAAATCAATAAACCAATTTTTGTACAAACGGCTTTTGATGATGGTCTCAATTCCTCGTGCCCGGGCATAATCAGCATTAAAATACATATTAAAGGATAAATGAGAATATCTCGGATTGGAAGGAACTACAGACTGGGAAGTTTCATAATCAAACATGTCTTTCCAATATGCTTTTACTTCCATAACCTGATCTGGGTTAAATCTATGCTTAATTCCCAATTCATACTGAACCGTTGTCTTAGAACTTAGATTTGGATTTCCGAAAATTTGATAAGTTGATTGAGCGCTGGAGTTAAGTTTTGCGTAAACATATTGAAAAGTAGGCAACTGTGAAAAATGACCATAATAAAAATACAGGACATCATTGTCTGTCACAGGATGGGAAATCCCAAACCTTGGACTTAATCTCCCCTTCCCCCTGGCTCCAAACATTGAAAATGTTTCCTGATTGAATTTATTCCGCGCTTCATCTGTTATAATTACTGCATTGGTATCATTTATTGCATCCTCAACATATTTTCCTGGGAACCAGTAATCATATCTCATCCCTATATTGATAGTCATCCCCTCAAAAATGATCTGATCCTGAAAATATATAGCTCCAAACATGGTTCGAGCCTGATAGGAATCATAATTTGCACCTAGCCCTGTCGTCCCTGTCCAAGGCTCATCAATATCCAGAACCTGCATTTCTGTCCATGTATTTTCGATACCCGTTTTAATTTTATGTTTAGATTGCAGGTGATATGTCCAATCCAAATCAAAGCGAATATTGTCACTGTACATATCATACCATTCAGGAGCAAAACCTGAGTCATAAAATTCATCACCATATGTAACACGCACATTTCCATCTTCATCTGTAAGGATATAATTGATGGGTTCTAGATCTAATCGTTCCTCATATTCTGTCCACTTCAGATCCTGAACCGCACTGTGTTCCATGGTGATAAACCGGCCAAGGGTCAGCGTATAAAATGACTGAATTCCCAGTGAATGAGTCCAATTTATGTTAAACAATCTTGATTCTCTGGTAATGGTATTGTAATGATCCAAAATATTCTGGTATCGGTAAGGATAATAAGTTGAGGAAAATGCCCTGGGCATAAAATATCCCTGATTAATATTTAGAGAACCATCATAGGATACAATCAACTTTTTCTGAGGATTCAATTCCCAAAGTAATTTATACATGAAATGCCAATCATTATTTTCACGAACAGCTAATTTTTTCAAAAAGTTTTTTTCGGTTGAATCATCTATCAATGAAAATTCCCAATTATGATGGGGAAATAATTCTCTTGAAACAGGAAGATTTCCATCAAATACATTCCCAAATCCGGATAAATAAAATGAAAAATTTCCGAAAGAGTAAATTCCAAATAAAGGTAGAATTTTTCCTAATATAATTTCAGGACCACCCAAATTAAACTCGAATCGATCAGAATAATTGAGCACTGATTCCTGATTTAAAACTCCCCAGTGATCACTGATATATTTCACAGCACCTTCATATTTATCAGAACCACTTTTTAGACTCACATTGACAATACCAGACATTGCCTGTCCATACTCCGCATTGTACCCTCCGGTGATGATCTCCAATTCCTCAATTGCCTCAGCATTGATGTATAGATTTCCCGAATATCCCGACAATGGATCTTTCACCGACATCCCATCAACGATGAATAAACTTTCGTCAATACGCCCCCCTCGAATGTGAATCTCATTGTCTTGCTTAGACACACCAATCTGTTTTGCTAAAATATCTTCAACTCCTGATGCAAGCCTATTTTCAATCTCATCACTTCTGATTCGAGAGACAGATGCTGTTTCATTCACATCAAAAAGAGGGCTATCACCAATAACAAGCACCTCTTCACCAAAAGACAATACCGTTTTCTCAAGAAAAAAATCTATATATGTTGTTTTTCCGACATTCACCCGGATTCCTGTCTGAAGCAAAACTTTGTAACCAATCATTGAAACTTCCACATCGTAATTTCCGGGCCTAATATTTTCAATTGAATATTCTCCGTTTTCATTAGACGCAGAACCATAGTAAGTCCCTTTAAATATGACATTCACTCCTGGCAATTTGTTTTCGGTATCAACTTCAGTTATGGTACCGGAAATTCTCCCAGTTTCACCCTGAGCAAAATTGATTACAATCAACAATAAGACACTGAATTGCAATCTGAAAACCCTATTAATCATTGAAAACATCATGTAAAATAAAATTAAAAAAAGCTCCAGAATTACCACCAGAGCTACGGTTTAGCATTACACCTTTATGAATTGGCTGGGTATTCCCACCGACGATCATTCCTTTTTTGGAATGAACCATAGCTGCAGACCGCAAGTCCTCTCCCACTCCACTGTAAATGGAATTCCATGTATCTCCTCCATCAAATGTACTTAATATCTTTCCACCACTACCAACTACATACCCCAAATCTTCATTTAAAAAGAAAATGTCATAAAGTGTCTCTCCGATTCCAGTTGTGATCATATTCCAATTTTCACCGCTGTCACTTGTTTTGAGTATGCTCCCATCGCTTCCAACAATCCACCCTGTATTTGATTGATTGAAAAACAATCCATAAAACCAGGGAATTTCATCTAATCCGGAATCAACAGATAGCCAACTTTCACCACCGCTTTCTGTATGAAGGATGGTACCATTTGAACCCACACACCATCCGTTCATGGTATCTAAAAACTGAATATCTTCAAACCTAGAATTTGACTCAACTTCTATCTGGATCCATTCTTCACCTCCATCTATTGTGTGTAGTATAGTTCCACTTTTCCCAGCAATCCATATATTATTCTCACCAAGAACATCTATAGCATATAAGGTGCGTGTTGTTGAGCTAACTTGTTCTATCCAGTTATCACCACCATCTGTCGTTCTTAAAATAGTTCCTGTTTTTCCTGTTATCCATCCTGTATTTGAATTAAAAAATTTAATGTCTCTTAAATCTTTTATAGTTGGACTGGAAATAATCTCCCAATCCGTCCCCCCATTTAGTGATCTCAAAATTAATCCATCTTCTCCCACCGCCCATATGGTTTCTTCATCAGAATATGTTACAGCGTAAAGGATGCTTGTGACATCATAAACGGATAATGCCCACTCAACATCAAGAACCGGTGCGTATCCTTTAAACAATGGTATGGACATGGCAACAGCTGTCCCGCTGTTAGATTTTTTATATGAACCACAGACAGTTGGAGTACCAATCCATAAATCAATTCCACCTGGTTCGGGTTCCTGAAGTTGATACAAGCTATTAAAACCAGAGCTACTGCTTTCAAAACCCTTTACCTCAACAGAAATGGGGCTACCAATGACAAGAGTGTCGACTCCCATGATCTGAGGAATAAGCATTTTGGTAGAATGGATATCACCGCCGGAGTTCAGAGTTATCGACTCATCCATAGGAAACCATGAAATTTCCGACGTATCAGGAAAAGTAGTAAAATTTAAAAAAATATTTCCGCCTCTTTCAATAAATGTTTGAATACTGTTTTCCGCTTCATGATAGGTGTAATTCCCGGTGTATCCTGCATACCAAATCACGTCTTCAAAATAATTTAGTGTGGACGTTACATCCGTTTCAGAAAAGGGAAGTTTTTCTCCAATCTCCCAAAAGGAAAATTCTGAATTTTCAAGAGAATCAATTAAACCCATATACCAGTCGAGAGCATTGTTGGGAGTATCCTGCGGAAAATCATCTACGATCAATGTGGACCCCACCGGTTCTTTTACGATCCATGTATTAGGAGTATCTTCATTCGTTTCATCGGGGAATTGAATGGTAGCGCTAAATGCTCCGGCAATATCTTTGGCTTTCAAGTAAAATATATGGTCACCGGGGATTAACTCGGTGAGAGTAATACTAGAATAAGCGGCTGCACTCAACTCTATCCAGCAGGTTTCACACGTATCATCCAAAGCATAAAAAATAGAAATAATGGTCTCTGCTCCATCCAAATCAGTGACATCCCAGATGAAGGTGCGTGTTGGAAATGTAACGTGTACGCTATTGGGCTCCGGTAGGTCCTCTGAATCTGGATTACTCTCAAGTTTAAAGCTTATTTCAGGAAACGAATTTCGAATGGGTAAAACTAATTTTGAAGGGGATGGGTCCATAATTCCATTATTATCCATTGCTGATATTTCAAATTGGAATACATCAAATTCTTTTGTTATCGGTATAAAAAATACTGCTGTTTCGTCCGTAGTTTCTGTCCAGGAAGTATCGGTATTCCAGCGATACTTATATCCCAAGACTTCTCCATCCAAATCTTCTCCCCACCAATGCAATTCCTGTTTGCTGGTCGTTATGGTTGTAAACGCGTGAGGAAGTGTATCAGAGACTATTGATGAGTCATATGGGATGTCTTCCAATTCATAGTGCCACACAGTGTCAGCAATATTCTCCCCTGAAACAGGATCAACAGTAAAGATAATCTCATCTACAATTGCATAGATGGTGTCAGATGCAATCAGAGATAAATAGGTTTCAGGGGGCTGGTTCCCATACGGTAAGGAAGGATCTTCATATTCCCAAACAGAACAGGAAAGGATGAGAAACACCGGCAGGTATTTTAAAATAGAATACATTAATAAATTATACTGGCAGGAGTATTGAACTCCTGCCAGTAAAGACATCTATCGGATCAACATCATTTTTTTCTGATTGACATAGTCCCCGGATGTGATTCTATAGAAATATATTCCGGATGAAACAGCCGATCCTGAAGCAGATGACCCATCCCAAATCACTTTGTGAAATCCTTGGTCCATGCGTGATTGAACAATCCTGGTTACTTCCTTTCCTAAAATATCATAGATAACCAAAGATACTTCGTTTTCCTCTTTGATAGAAAAACGAATCTCAGTCTCCGGATTAAAAGGATTGGGATAGTTTTGCGATAATGAATAGCTCAACGGAACAAGGGATTCCTGTTTCAAAACCATGGAACGGATTGGGCTTTCTACAATGATCTCGCCTGACTCAGATAGTACATATCGGTCTCCCATTTCTGAAATCAATACCCATTCCATTCCCTCATCTGCTGGAATATTGATTTGATACGATAAGTGACATTGGTCATTATTCTGCTGAATGGAAATATGTCCACCTTCCTTTGCTAATTTACTTCCATCTGCGTACCGAAAATCCTGGGCACCTTCTGGTGGTAAGGGCGGGAGCTCATATCTGACCTTTTCTTCTTCTGGAATATCTACCCCAAAGAAAATGGATTGCTGACCAAATGTTAACACATTCGCACCTTCAGAGTAATCTGCTGGATTCGCTCTAACCCGTGCACTCCTCCCACCTGAAACGACAATTTCACCTGCTTCATATGCGTTAACCCAATATCCCTTACCTGGTTCCAAGAGAGAAGTGTTTTGGTATGTGCCATCAAAACCATATACAGTACCAGGAACGATGATTGAATTAATATCATCAATTTCGTCAATTGATACAGTTGTGGAAATCCCACTGAACAAATTCCATCCTGCAGAAAGTGAAATAGTAAGACTGAAAATTGGGTCTCCTGTCAAAAGGTTACTACCACCATCCGAAAAATTCAACCAATATCCATTCCCTGGTTCTAGATCTGTTGCATTCACATAGGTGCCAGAAAATTCATAAAGGGTACCGGATGTGGCATCAGGAAAAACAACATTATAACTGTTATCAACTCCCTCAAATGGGAAGGAAACCAAATTCCAGCCAGCTATATGGCTCACACTTATCCCTTCCTGAATCTCGTAAACCAAATCTGAAACATACAAAGGACACAGTTTATAGGTTGTGGAGTCACCATAGCTCCCAAAATGATGATAAACCCAACCTCGGGCAGATTC
>PBQF01000084.1 GCA_002724975.1 Parcubacteria group bacterium | reverse complement strand
TTCATTTGAGTGATGACATCAACACCCACGCCATATGCCTCATTAACCCTCTCTGACAAGAAATGTTTGCGTTTGTCAATTCCTTTTCCAGACCATCTCTTGAGAAATTTTGCAGGAGATTCCACTTGTTTCAAGAATTCAGTTACTTCACCCCACTGAGCTTCTGGGGTAACTTCTCCCAAATCTTTAACTTCTGGCACACGAAGATGACTGATTCGTATCTTGTGTCTCTTGTACTCACCTCCGACAATGTTTCTCTTGTCGGTTAATGTTTCATCTAGGGGGTGCTCATATCCAAACTTATCTTCAATTTCTTCTCTTTGTTCAAGTATTGAGACTTTTTCAACCACACCACCTATCGCTCGTTCAAATTTTGCAGCTTGTTGCCTTTTGTCCCAGTTGGCGTCTCGTTCATTCGCACTACCCTTGAGTTTTCTATGGTGTTTTTTAATCTGTTCACTAGTTTTATCAATTAACTGGCCTGCTAATTGTGGATCGTCATCTATAAGGTGTCCGATAATCTTTAACTTTGATTCAGTGTTCTGACTATCGAACTGACCAGCAAGCTGTTCACGAAGCCAAGCTCTATCTTCTTCAAAGGCTTGATTGCCACGGAAAGATTCATCCATCATAACTAGGTCCGAAACACTGAATGTCACTTCCTCTTGACCAACCTTTCTTTTATATATATCAAATAAGGCACGGGCTTCGAGCACTCGTGTTTCTGGCTTTTCTGAAGTTGCGGGTATTATTCGTCTAAATTCTTCTTGCATATCCTTACGTATAAGCCCATTTTACACTATTGACTGTTAATATGCTTAACTTTAAGTTATAATTATATCCATTAGCATCTTTAGGATATCTTTATCGCCATTCTGTATGTACTCATCTAGCTTGGCTAGTATAGTCTCCCAGCGCGCGTCTATGGCCATGTTAAATAATTCACGGCCGCCGCGCTTCGCGGCGGAGAAACTGACAGCGCGATTTTGGCTTCTGCAAAATCGCTCCGCTATCTTAATTCCGACAATGTTTCTCTTGGTGACCCTACCGGGAGTCGAACCCGGGTTACCGCCTTGAGAAGGCGACGTCCTAACCGCTAGACGATAGGGCCATGCGAAAATTAATATAGCAAATTTTTATCTATCTTCCCATGCGAAAATAAAAAAGAGGAACGACCGTAGTCATCCACTACGATGTGGTAGTCACATGCCCGTGACAAATCTCCCCTCCTTTCTTTATTTTTTTAACCATTCTTTTTCTTGACGAACCAGAAGCCACCGAGCTTCGTCTGGTCTAGCTAAAATTTTAACTATAATTTTTTCAAGTCTTGGAGATTGTGAACCTTTCACCAAAACAATATCTCCTTCTTTTACGAGATCTTTCATAAAATCTCCTGTCTCAATTGAATTATTAAAAATATGAATATTCTTTCTTTTGAATCCAGATTTTTCAGCCTCTGCCGCTATAAATTTTGCCCTCTTTCCCACTGTTACCAAAATATCTGTTTTCCCGACTATTAGAGCCCCTACCTTTTTATGCTCTTCCTTCATATGTTTCCCCAGCTCCATCATATCTCCCAAAACTGCAATTTTCCTTCCTTTTGTTTCAGTTAACTGAAGTACTTTAATTGCTTCCTCAATTGCTATGGGTGAGGAATTATATGAATCATCTATAATAGTTGAACCGAAAATTCCATCGAGAACTTTCATTCGTCCCGGTGCTGTTTGAAAATTTTTAAATGTCTCAACTATTTTTACAATATTTAAATTGAGAGCTTTCCCTACGGCAATAGTAGAAAGAATCGGATATACATGCTGAACTCCCAGAACTCCTTTTAGAACTATTGGCAGGGAATTTCCATTTACATTGATTTTAAAATCAATTCCAGCCGGGCGGTTATTTTCATAAAAAATTTTGTTATTACTAGCACGCACATCTGCTTCTTCTTCAAATCCAAAAGTGATAGCACGTTTTCCAGAACCCTCTTTGATTGCTAGAACATTTTTGTCATCACAATTTAATACAAGCACCCCATCATCTTTTAGAGATTTAACTAATTTTATTTTCTCTTTCAAAACATCTTCTGGGGAGTCAAAGAATTCAACATGGACAGGGGTCTCGGCAAATTTCGTAAAAACAACAACATCAGATTCAATCCATTTGTTTATCAAGTCCATGTCCCCCGGATGATCAACACCAGCTTCGATTACTAACCACTTTGGATAAATATTTGGCAGAATTATCAAAACTACCCCTTCAAGAATATTTTTAGTCCATCTCCAGGAGCTTCCCCAAAACCCTCCCCAACCACTGTCACACCCGAGAATAGCCAAAGGAATTCCAATTTCACTATTATAACTTTTCTGATTTTTGCCTATATATAAAATAGAGCTTAAACCAGCATGAATTGCCTCTTTAGCGGAGGTTTTTCCAACACTTCCAGTGACGGTAATAATTCTCGGCTTATACTTTTTGAGAACTAATTTGGCCAAAAACTGAATTTTCCAAAATATGATTTTTTTAAAAATACCCTTCATGAGTTGATTATACTAGCATTATATATGTAAAAAAATAATGGCCCTCCTAGAGCCATTCTTTATGCAACAAGACATTACGCATCGAACTGAAGATATTTATTAAGTTTTTTTTAAAGAATTTTGTTAATTATCGATCAGGTGGAATCTCATAATAGTTGATTAAAAACTTTGCCGTGTCCATGAAAGGATCAGTTAGAGTCTGAGAAGCGTAACGGACCTCTTTTGGATATATTGTATATAAAAATACCAAAAATTCAGGGTTGTAAGCAGGGAAATAACCGAAGAATGAATGGAGAAATCTATCATCGTAATAACCCTTTTCATGTGGGTTGGCTATCTGAGCCGTTCCTGTTTTAGCAGCAATGGAATAATTTTTAAGCTTAACAGTTCCACCAGCTAAAGCTTCATCAACAACCTTTACAAGCATTCTGGTGATTTCATCGGCAGTTTCTGATTTTAGTACTCTTCTACCTTCTTCTACTTCAATTGTTTTGGCTGGCCCTATCTCATAATTTATTTGTTTAACTACGTGTAGTTTTGGCAAAATTCCATTGTTAGCCAGACTTGAGAGAGCCTGGGTGGTCATAATTGGCGAAAGGGCAATTCCCTGCCCGAAAGCGGCAGTTGCATACTCGATATTTCTTGGGCTGTCTAGATTACCTATTAAAGGCGAAACTTCATTTGGTAAATCAATTCCTGTTTTTTCCATCAATCCAAAATTTTTCATATAGTCGGCGAAAATATTATTTCCCATTTGACTGACGACAAAAGCGACTCCTGTATTCAAGGATTGATTTAGAACCTCCTGCATATTGACGACCCCTCTTCCTTTTCCGTCATAGTTTGAAATTTTATAACCATCCAGCTCCAAAAATCCCTTATCATTGTAAGTTGTTTCTGCCGTAACAGCTCCAGAATCAAGGCCGGCGGACATTGTTAGGGGCTTCATAATAGAACCCATTTCATAAACATCTTCAACAATCGGGTTTCTAAAGATATTTATATCTTCCTCTTTACTAAATTCATTCAAACTAAAAGAAGGAGAAACAGCCATGGCAAAAACTTCACCTGTTTTTGGATTTAAAATAACTCCAGCAGTTAATTCTGAATTCCAAGTATCATGGACTTTATTCATTCTTGTTTGGAAAAAGGTTTGAACAGACGGTTCTATACTTGTGATAATATCTCCTTTATTTCGAAGATTGTTACCGCCGAGAGTTTTGTTTAAGTTGGAGAAAACTTCAGCAAAAAAATTTACATTCATATTTTCACTATCTCTTCTCAAAACATCATCGTAATACCTTTCTAGGCCATATCTTCCTCCATAATCATCATTATTAAACCCGACAAAACCAAGTGTTTGAGCTCCAACCTCATTCCCTGGATAAAATCTCCACTTGTCTTTAAAAACATCTACGCCGTCTATATCAAGCTGTTCTATTTCAAATGCTGTTTCCTCATCCATTTTTTTAAGAACTTCTTCGTATGGATCATTTTTTTTGCCCGCTCTGAAAAAGAAATCCTCATCATTTATATCTATAATTTTTTCAATTTGTGAATGTGTACTCTCTGAGTCTTCTAAAAGCCTTGGATTAATAGCCAAAGTGTACCCAGTTTTTAGAGTAGCAGCCGAAATAAGCCGGCCATCTTTATTTTCGTAGTAGATAGTACCCCTGTCGAAAAGTGTACTCTCTGGTTTTATATATTGTCTATCTGCCCTATCGATGTATTCCTCGCCATGGACGACTTGAACTAGATAAAGTTTTGATAAGAGTATCAAAACAAAGATGAACAGGGCAAGAGATATTATTCTGATTCTTGGCAAGAAACTTGAGCGCATTGTGTTTTAATTTTTACTGGTTACCGTACAGAGTCAAGGTCTTACTTAACTCACTTCTTGAGACAAATTTAACTTCGCTTACATCCTTGTAACCAAGGGAATATGCAAAATCAAGATCTATTTTATTTTTTAGTTCAATGTATCTAACTTCTAGATTAGAAACCCTGGAGCCTAAGTCTCCCATTTCTTCTTCTACATTTTGACGCGAGACAACATTGACTATGGTTTGCTTTACAAAGTAGCCATAGCTGATTCCCAAGACTACTATCCCAACAAAAAGAAAAATAATCAATTTTCTTTCTAAATTGGGATTACTAGGAATCGTTATTCCTTTGGAGTTTATTTTTTTAAAAGAGGCTACTTTCATATTTTTTCTATAATACGAAGTTTGGCACTACGAGACCGAGGGTTTTCTTTAATTTCTTCTTCGTTCGGGGTTATGGGTTTTTTGGTTAAAATTTTTGCTTTTTCTTTATTCTTTAATTCTCTAAAATATCGCTTAACCACGCGGTCTTCTAAACTATGGAATGAGATGACTGCTATTTTTCCTTTCTTATTTAATTTCTCAAAACTTTTTTGAAGTCCTTCCTCTAATGCACTTATTTCATCGTTTACAGTTATACGAAGCGCTTGGAATGTTTTTGTGGCGAAATGTATTTTTTTGTGTTTGTACCAGTTTGGTACTGCCTTTTCTATTGTTTCAACCAAATCTTTTGTAGTTTGAATTTCTTTTTCCTTTCGCAACTCAACAACTTTTTTTGCAATTTGTCTTGAGAATTTTTCATCAGCATAAGCCCACAAAATATCAGCTATGCTCTCTTCGCTCCATTCATTGACTATTGTCTTTGCAGTAAATTCCGGATTAGGAGAGAAATTCATTAAGAGAGGTTCATTTTTTTTAAAGCTGAATCCCCTACCAGAATTTTCTAATTGCTCCGAGTTGAGGCCCAAATCGAAAAGTATTTTGTCTACCTTGTCTATCTTTAATCGGTCTAAGATTTTATCTATATTTCGGAAATTTTCTTTTACGATTTCTACAAGACATTCACTCTTTTCTAATTTTTTTCTACTCTCCTCTATTCTTTCTGCGTCTTGGTCTATGCCAACAATCCTTAATTCAGCGTTCAGTTCATGACATATTTGGAGACTGTGTCCGGCACTACCTAAAGTGGCATCAACAAAAGTCTCTCCTTTCTGGATATCAAGTCCTTCTATTACCTCTTTTGAGAGGACGCTTATATGTGACATTTTCCTTTCTGTTTTTTGGAGTTTCTAGATTGCCCCAATATCTCCGAGTTTTTCTGCTAGTGCGTCAGCTTTGTTTTGGATTCTTTTTTTGTAGTCAGTCCAAGTTTTCTGGTTCCAGATTTCAACCCTTGAATGAACACCGATTAGAACCACCTTGTTTTTTAATTTTGCAAATTCTTTTAGAAAATCAGGTATCAGAATTCGTCCAATTGAATCCACCGAAACCTCAACAGCACCACCTAACATGAATCTGTTAAAGCCCCTACTGTCAGATTGACCAACGCCTAAAGCAGAGAGTTTTTCTGACACCTTTGCCCACTCTTTCTCCGGATAAACAAATATTGAGTTATCGAGCCCGTGCGTAATAACTATTTTTCTACCAAGTTCTTTTCTAAATTTACTTGGGAGTGATAATCTCTTTTTTTCATCTAAAGTATGAGTGTATTCTCCAATTAACATGAGTTTCAAACATAAAAAATCCGCAGTCTTAGTGATTCTCCACAAATCACTATTTACCACTTCTTCCCACTTGCGCTGTATTCTATAACACTCTTTCCCACTTCAGCAAATAAGTTATCCACACCATTAGAAAGTTGCGGCCATCTAAAGATGACCTACTTCTAACGGTGCAAGCACTTTTCCCAAAATTAAAAACCCCGCTCTTTAAAAAGAGCGGGGTTTTTAAACACTTTTTCTACTCTTTTGGTTTCATTAGAGGAAACATTTGAACTTCTCTAATTGGTTTATCTACCATAAAGGCAAAGAGTCGCTCTCCAAATCCAAAGCCGCAAGTCGGAGGCATTCCGTGTTCCAACATTTCCACGAATTCATCATCAGGCATCATTGCCTCTTCATCCCCTTTTGCTATTAATTCTTTCTGTTCGTCAAATCTTTTCTTTTGTTCAATTGGGTTATTTAATTCTGAATAGCCGTTTCCTATCTCGCTTCCTGCAATAATTATTTGAAACCTTTCAACGGTTCCCGGTTTGTCTAAATTATCCTTTGCTAAAGGCGAAACAAGTTTTGGATGATTAATAAGAAATGCTGGACCCGAAACGTCTTTTCTAATATGTTTCCAAAGAGAATCCATCATCCTTTCCTTGGTGTTGCCGTCATACTTAACTCCAAGCCCTTCTAGTTTCGCTTGGATATCTCCTTCATTTGCTTCTAAGACATCTATACCAGTTTTGTCCTCAATTTCGTCAACATAATCAATTACAGGCCAATCTCCGGAAAGGTCGAATTTATGTCCTCTTGTTTCAAACTCAGTTTTTCCAAAAACATCTTGTGCAATTCTCTGATAAAGCTCTTTAGTTAGCCCCATTCCGTCTTTGTAATCGGCATAAGCCCAATAAAACTCCATATTACTGAACTCCTGTGTATGATCAGCACTCGAACCCTCGTTTCTGTAAGCTTTGCCTATTTCAAAGGTTTTTTCGAATCCAGCGGCCATCAATCGTTTTTGCCATAATTCTCCTATTGAAATCCGAAGGTATACATCAATATCAAAATCATTGTGATGAGTTTGAAAAGGTCTGGCTTCAGCTCCGCCGGTTGTAATTTCAAGAGTTGGTGTTTCTACTTCAACAAAATCTTTTTCATTCATAAAGCTTCTGGTTGTATCCCAAAATTTTGCTTTTAATTTAAAAAGTTCTCGGAGCTCGGGATTTAAAAGAATGTCTAAGTATCTTTGTCTAAACCTTGCTTCGTGATTTTGGAGGCCGTGCCATTTCTCTGGCAGGGGTCTTAAACTTTTTGAAATTATTTTCCAATTTGAAACTAAAAGACTCTGTTCTCCTTTTTTGGTTGTAAATGGAGAACCGGTTGCTTCAATAAAATCTCCGATGTCTATATTTTCTTCGAAGAGATTAAAGAGGTCATCTCCCAGATCATCTTTTTTAAAATAGACTTGAATTTTGTCAGATCCATCATTTAAGTCAGAGAAAATAGAGCCACCAAAAGAACGTAAACTCATTATTCTTCCCACCAAAGTTCCTTCGTCTAAATTCTTAAATTCCTTTAAAAATTCCGAAATTTTATGAGTTCTATCAGTCTCGGTCGGATAAGGGTTAAGCCCTTTTTTCTTAAGGGTTTCGAGCTTTCTTATTCTTTCATTTCTAATCTCTTCCAGAGACGCCATAAACTCTAGTATAAAGTAAAAAGTTTAAAGTTTAAAGAAATACTATTTAAAAATTAATCCCCGCTTTGACTAGTGCCAAAGCGGGGAATGCCATTAACCACCATGGCGAGGAAGATCCCATCCAAACTCCTTTCTAGATAACCCTATCCCTGCAGGGAAGATCTCCAGAGAGAGAGGAAAGTGCCCTCGAAAGCTCGATCGAAGGCCTCACATTCCCCAATAGGGAGTGATGCGCAGGTTAACTCCTTTTGAACAAGAAGGAGCATCAGTCTGGAGAGCTCGGTCTGCCCCCGTCTCTCCGTTTCCAGAAACTCGCTCGAAACGATGTTGATCTGGATGACGCCCTTCGTAGTCGTTCGTGAGCGCCAGTTGAAACCATCTTCAGCGTCTGGATGGATCAGCTGGATAGCTAGTCCTTCCGTTGTCTCGACGATGGTCTTCTTGCGCTTTGGAGTTACTACGCCAGCCTTGATTGCCCTACTCTTGTCCCTCTGTCTCTCGAGGGCGTTTGGGTCAAGAGGCTTTCTTTCACCTCTTTTCTTCGGGTGTTTCTCTTGACCTGTCTTCTTGCTCCTCCCCCCTTCGCCGTCTACATCCGGCTCCTCTTCCTGCTCTTGTCTCAGAATGACACTCTTCAACGAAGTCGGAAGAAGGTTGGGGTGTTTGTTCAGGAAAGACCTTATCTTGCGAAGAACTCCCTCCGCCACGCGACGCAGACGCTCCTCCCGGTCAGCCAACTCGAACTGCTCAATCATTGGCCTCAAAACCTCGTCGGCAAAAGCCTCGACGGTCTTGATGAAAGCCTGCAACTCACTATTGTGAGTGAAGGCAGATCGCGAACCATTGATCTCACAGAAGCCGAGTCGAATCTCTCCCTCGAAGTATCCAGACAAGAAGAGATGCTCGATCTCTTTTGGCAGAATCCTCAATAAAAAGAAATTCTTCAGCGGCAACGAGTAGACACCCTGATGCTCGACGATGACAGACGGACTATTGACTGTATGAGGCGAGTGGAAGAATTGGAAAACAACATAGCCGTGTTCCGTTTCGTATTCCACTGGATCCATACAAAGTCCGCGGTACTTGGTGGGCTTGACGAAAAAGACTTTCGCCTGACCACCGGAGCTTCGGTAAGAGACCTTCAGAGTTATCCTTTTGGAGTGCAACTTTGCGTTGAACGCTTCACGAAGAGTGGACTCTACGGTTTCCTTGTCGCCCATCTGACGGAGTGTCGTCTTGTCGATTCCACTCAGCTTCAAGACGGTATTGGCCTTGAATGGCGGACCGTGGATGCCGGTAAAGGGTAGACACTCGCAAGTCAGGTGAATACCTGACCCCTTCTCAAGCTCTTGGCGTTCGAAGGTGAAGACTTTCAACTTGTCTCCCTTGACATGGGTGTCACGAGTGACAAGCTGCCAACGGTCAGAGACTGAGAGACCAGCCAAGTTGCCGGTACCCTTCTCTCCTATGGCGTCTTTCTGAGTCGCCTTGGTTGAGAGTCCGATCTGGTCGAACTTTTCTCGGATTTTCTCAATTCCAGCACCCTGACCGTCATCAAAGATGTCCATAGACCGCTTTTTGCAGTCTATATCAACAAAGATGTTTTCTGCACCTTCGTCGATAGCATTCTGGACACCTTCTCGGATGACCGCACTTCCTGCCCCGTAATTCTGGGCAAGAAGCTGGATCACGTTCCCTTGGTGGAGCCCGACCTCAATTCGATCGACTACTTCTGCATCCATGGGGTTCTGTTCTCCTCGCGGGCTTTTTCGTAGGCAGTCTCGCTAGTCATAGCGCGGCTGAGTTCCAAAAAAACTCCCCAGTTTTCTTCTAGTTCGTCCCGGAAGCGATTTCTGTCATCGGCACTCGCCTTTGTCAGGAACCACTCTAGGAGTGTGTTTACGTCAGTGATGAGTAAACGTGCCAGTTCAGTCTTAACCAAGATTAGTATTTCTCCCCCTTCCATAGAAGGACTTGAAACACCATCAGGGTTAAAGATCTGCGGGTATTGCTGGACGACCTTAGCTCGTCTACTCTCCTTCTTTATTCCGTAGTAGAGCCAGTGACTAGCCGTTCCTCTCGGTATCCCGGATTT
>PBQF01000083.1 GCA_002724975.1 Parcubacteria group bacterium | reverse complement strand
TAGAATTAAAAAGAAAATTAATTTGATATGGGTAACACAGTTTTTAAATTTAATTAAAAATAAGAAAGAAATTAGTAAAATTAAAAATTTAAAAATTAATGATATTGGTTGTAATTTATTTCAGTTTTATAAGGGAATAAAAAAAAAGAAACTTAGGTATAATTACTTTGGTTATGAATTTGACAGAACTTATATTAATTATGGTCTAAAATTTTTTCCTGAATTAAAAAAAAAATATAAGTTGGCCAATATAGAGAAAATAAATTTTAAAACTTGTGATGTAAGCGTAATTTCAGCTACATTGGAGCATTTAAACTCACCATTCTCAACTCTAGGTAATATACTTAAATCTACAAGAAAGATGATATTATTGAGAACATTTTGTGGAAGAAAAAATATTAAAAAGTTGTATTACAATGCAGCATATATAAAAAAACCTTATTATATTAACCAATACAGCCTAAAAAAAATAAAAGAAATATTTAAGAAATATGGGTTTTCAAAAATAACTATAATCACTGATAAGGCAACTCATGGAAAATATATAAAAATGTACTCAGAAATAAGACGTAAATTTTGTATCCTACAAGGGTTAAAATTAAAAAAGGGATTATAATGCCTTTTAAAATTGATCTTGATTATCTTTTATTATGTGCTTGTTCAATAATTGAACAATAAAGTACTATAAGATCTTTTATATTTAAACATGTAAGGTTTAAAATATGATCCTTTTAAATAAATTAAAATAAAATTCAAAAGTAATTTAATAATGAAGAAAATATTTTTAATTGCAGAGATTGGTATTAATCATAATGGAAATTTATCATTAGCAAAAAAACTAATTGATAATGCAAAAACAGTAGGCTTTGATGCTGTAGATAATTCTGATGATTTATGTGTATTTCAAGATTTTTTAAAGAAATATAATAAAATAAATCATCATTTACCTAAATATTTTGTGCATTTAAGACCAACCACACCGATAAGATACGCTTCAACTTTAAATAAAAGTATAGAGTTTTTTTCAAAAAATAAAAAAAACTATTCATCAATGAGATCAATTAAGGAGATGCCAGAGACCTCTTTTAAATCTTTAAGAATTTTGGAAAAAAAACTCTGTTCAATATTAAAAAAAGATTTTGATTTAGATAAATATAATAATTCTAGTCAATTATATACGACCACCTATGACGCAGATGGTACTATAGATATTTATAAAACAAAGAATATTTTGAAAGGAACTTTACTAGGTAATAAAGTATTACCTTTTACAGTTAAAGATTTATTTTCAAATATAGATAACTTAGAACAGTTTGAATATGTAGAGTATTTAATCAAAAAAATTAAATATAAAGTATAAAAATTCAATTTTAAAATTCTAAAATCTTCCAACATGAAAAGTAATTATCAAAAACTTTTTTTATCAAAACTTGGTGTAATGCAGGGAAGAATTGTAAATCAAGAAAGAAAGAAAATTCAGAGTTTTCCGTGGAATAATTGGGAAAAAGAGTTCAAAATTTTAAATCAAAATAAATTTAATCTTTTGGAGTGGACAGTTGATAATGAAAAATTTTTTAAAAATCCTATAAATAGTAAAAAAGGTAGAAGAAAAATAAATAAATTAAAAAAAAATTATAAAATAAAAATAAATAGTTTGACTACAGATTTTTTTATGGAAAAACCTTTTTTTAAAGAAAAAGTTAAGAAAAATATGAGTATATGTTTTAAAAAATTAAAAACAATCTTAATGAATGCAAATAAAATTAAAATCAAATTTATTATTGTACCTCTAGTGGATAATTCTTCTTTAAAAAAAAATAAAATAGATTTTTTTATAAAAAAAATTTCGAAAATTAAAAATATATTAAGAATAAATAAACAAATGATTTTATTCGAATCTGACTTTGCTCCAAAAGTACTCTTAAAATTTATAAAAAGATTTGACACCAGGTTTTTTGGAATTAATTATGATACAGGAAATAGTGCATCTTTGGGATACAAATTTGAAAATGAAATCATCTATTTCAAGTTTGTTAAAAATATTCATTTAAAAGATAGATTATACAACGGTGAAACAAAGCGATTAGGAGAAGGAGATTTTAATTTCAAAAAATTTATTAGTTTCATTATAAGAAATAAATATAAAGGAAATTTTATTTTTCAAACCGCTAGATCTAAATATAATAAACATTTAGAAGAAATTATTATAAATAAAAATTATATAATTAGATTAATTAGTAATAAAATGGAATGTAGTTAATGAAAATTCTTTTAATCGGCTTGGGCTCTATTGGACAAAGGCATCTGAGAAATTTATATAAAATTAATCCTAAATTTAAATTTATAGCAGTTAGAAAAATATTTAAGGTTCCGATTTTAACGAATAATTTGAAAATTTCTAGAAGTACAAAAAGCTTAAAAGAAAAATACAATATTAAATATTATAAAAACTTGAATCTAGCTTTAAAAGAGAAGCCTAATTTTGCTGTTATATGCTCCCCAACCTCTTTTCACTTAGATCAAACTATAAAATGTATAGAAAAAAACGTAAATGTTTTTATTGAAAAGCCACTTGCACACAATGAAAATAAATTAAATAAATTAAAAAAACTTCTTACAAAAAAGACTAATATTATTTCTATGGTGGGATATCAGACAAGATTTAATCCATTATATATTTATTTAAAAAAATATTTAAAAAAAAAAAACTTGGGTAAGATAAATCATATAGAAATATTTAATGGTGAACATCTTGCGGATTTTCACAAATATGAAGATTATAGAACTTCTTTTGCTTCAAAAAAAATCTTAGGTGGCGGTGTTGTTTTAACTTTAATTCATGAAATTGACTATTTTTTGGATCTTTTTTCAGATTATAAAATTAAAATCATTTCATCACATATATCCAAAAATAGCAAACTTGATATCGATGTTGAAGATACTTTGAATTCTAGTTTTCTTGTAACAAAAAAAGGAGAAAAATTTACCGTAAATTTACATTTAAATTATTATACTCGTCCAAAAAAAAGATATATAAAAATAATTTTAGAAAAAGGTATTTTATATGCTGATTTAAATAGAAATTATTTTCAGAAATATAGTAATAAGTTGGTCTTTAAAAAACGTTTTTTATTTTCAAGGAATTTAACTTTTATAAATGAAATGAAATTTTTTGTTAAAAATATAAAAGAAAAAAAAATTATCAAAAAAAACCTGTCGATTTATAACGGTATTAAGACTTTACAATTTGCTATGAATCTTAAGAACAATAAATGGACATAAAAAAACTGTTAATTATGTCAAAGGGTACTCAGACAAAGATTTAGTTCTACCTTCATATGCAGAATATTAGCGCAGAAATATAAAACTTATTATGAAAAAAATATAAAATATAATGGATATTAAACAAGTTCAAAAAACTTTTTTTTCGTCACTTAGTTTAAAAAAAAATGGTCATCTGATTTTTTCATTAAGAAATCAACTTTTTGATATTGCAACATTAAATGATTATTCAATAAAATGTGTAGTACAATATTATCCTCTTACTAAATATTCATTATTTAAAAAAATGGGTTTGGGCAAACACAAATGTAAAAATACCGAAAAATTTTTTAATAATATGATTTCATTTCCATTCCATATTTGAATGACAGAAAAACAGTTTGATTACATGGTTTTATCAGTTAAGAAAGCATTAATAGATTTGCGAAAATACTGTTAATTAAATATTTAAATGTACAAAATTGCTGCTCTTACATTGGGTCGTCTTGATTGGAATATTTGGAAACCCATATTATCCTGTCTCAGAGAAAAAAAAAATATTGATTTAAATTTGATAGCTCTGGGACTCCATTTTGAAAAAAAATTTGGCTTAAGTTATAAAGCAATTCTTAAAGACGGTTACCAAATTAGTCAAAAAATGAAAATGGTTTATAAAAAATCTAGTGCTAAAAATTTATCTGATCAATTTTCAATGTATGTAAATTTCTTTTCCAAAATTTTTGTTAAAAATAATTTTGATTTTTTAATTTTAATAGGTGACAGATATGAAACTTTATCTGCAGCATGTACCGCAGTTCAATTTAAAATTCCAGTTGTACATATTCACGGAGGTGAAATTTCAAAGGGTTCTTTTGATGAATTGTATCGTCATGCTACTACAAAAATGTCTCATATTCATTATGTTTCCAATAATGTTTACAAAAAGAGGATTATGCAGATGGGAGAAGAAAAGTGGAGAATCAAAGTAATTGGATCACCGTCATTGGATAATTTATTAAGTTCTTATAAATTAAAAAAAAATGCTTTTTGTAAAAAATATTTTTTGAATCCTGAAAAAAAAATAATGCTAGTTAGTTTTAATTCTGAAAGTATTAATTACGAAAAAATATCTTATCAGATTGAAACATTGCTTAAAGTTTTGTCAAAAAAAAATGAGTACAATGTTTTAATAACACTTACAAATTATGATGCCAACAGTGATATTATTAATAAAAGAATTTTATTTTATGAAAAAAAATTTTCACATATAAAAAGCGTTAAATATCTTGGTTTAGATTATGCCTCAGCATTATCATTATCACATCTTGTAATTGGAAACTCTTCCAGTGGTATTATTGAAACATCTTCATTTCGGATACCAGCTATAAATTTAGGTGAACGCCAATTGGGTAGAATTATCCCAAAAAATGTAATTAATTGTCTAATAAAATTTATAGATATTGATAAAGCTATAAAAAAATGTAGTTCAAAATTGTTTAGAGAAAAAGTTAAGATAGCTAAAAATCCCTTTAGGAATGGTAGCGCCTGCATCAAATTTATTAAACATTTTTCTCAGGTTTTAAAAATGAATAAAGAAAAAATTCTTAAAAAAAACTTTAAAGATATAAAATTTTAAATTGAACAAGATATACAATAATTTATTAAATAATAAAAAACCCGTATGTGTTTGGGGTACGGGATATATAGGTCTTTCAACCATGGCATTCTTTTCCCAAAAAAACATAAAGGCTTGTGGTTATGATGTTGATAAAAAATTGGTTAACAGTCTTTCAAGAGGTTTTATAAAAAATGATGATTTTAAAAAATGGTTAGGCTTTGAAATAAAACCTTATGTAAAAAAAGGAAAATTATCTTTTAAGAGCGAATTATCGGAAATTGAGAAAATTGATCCCGAAGTTAATTTTGTCTGTATACCAACTGAAAAAAATGGAAAACCTTTAATGAATATATTACAAAAAACTATAAAAAATATTAAAAAAGTTTCATCTTCTGGAATTATAATAATTGAATCTACTCTTACACCTGGAACTGCTGATAAAATAATACAAAAATATTTAATAAAAGAAATTAAAAATAAAAAGTTCTTGTTTGCGATTGCTCCCAGGAGAGATTGGTTTGTTGATGGTACGAAAAATCTAACAAATATGGATAGAGTATTTGGCGGAATAAACAAAGAGTCATCATTCTTGTGTAAAAAAATATTAGGAATAGTTTGTAGAAAATTGCACATGGCATCTTCCCATCAAGTTGCTGAAATGGTTAAAAGCTTTGAAAATTGTTATAGACACGTTGATATTGCTTTGGCTAATCAGCTTTCTTTAGCTTATCCCAAAGATAACATAAGGGAGACGTTAAAACTTGTTGGAACAAAATGGAATATTGGTACTTTTTATCCAGGTTTTGGTAGTGGTGGATATTGCATTCCTCTTTCGAGCAAATATGTAATTTCTGGATCACTTAAAAAAAAATCTTTAGGGATTTTACAACAAGCTATCAAAACAGATAATCATATTAATATTTTAATAGCAAATTCAGTAATAAAAAAAAAATGTAAAAAAGTTGGAATACTTGGTTTGTCGTATAAATCAAACTTAAAAGTGTCTACACTATCACCTATTATACCTTTTATAAAAAAACTAAAAAGTAATAAAATTTCTGTTAAAATATTCGATCCATATTTTTCAAATAAAGAAATTAAAAAAATTGCAAACGCAAATACTTTTAAATTTCCAAAAGATCTTTCTTCATTTGACTGTATAATTTATTCAGTCAATCATTATAATTTTGTAAAGAACAAAAATAAAATTTTAAGGAATTTAAAATGCAAATATTTTATTGATAATACGGGAGAATTTAAAAATAGTTTAAATACATTAAAAGCAAAAAAGATCAATTATATTTTATCTGGAGAAAAAAATTGGATTTAAAAAACAATAATGTTTTAATAACTGGTGGAGCTGGCTATATTGGTTCTTGGGTTACTAGGTATTTATTAGAAAAAGGTTACAAAGTTATGGTTGTTGATAAATTAAGCTTTGGATCAGAATCTTTAAAAGGCTTGTTAGGTAACTCTAAATTTCAATTCAAAAATTGTGACATTAGAAATATAGAATTGTATAAACATCACCTAAAAAATAATCAATCTGTCATACATTTGGCAGCAATAGTAGGAGAAAAAGCTTGCAAAAAAAATAAAGAAGAAACTAATTCTGTAAATTTTTTGGCAACTTTAAAATTAGCTGAAGTATCAGCTCACTATGGAGTAAAAAACTTTATTTTTATGTCGACTGCTAGTAGTTACGGTGTGCAGGATATTAACCAGGTAGCAGATGAAAATACGGTTCTTAAACCAGTATCGCTGTATGCTATTAGTAAAATTAATTCTGAAAAAGAATTATTGAATAAATTTTCAGATAAATTAAATATAACAATTTTCAGACCATCAACCGTTCACGGAATTTCAGCAAGAATGAGATTTGATTTAATAGTAAATCACCTGGTTTTAGATGCATTTAAAAAAAACGAAATCACTATCTTGGGACCAAAAATGTGGCGACCATTAATGTGGGTTGGCGAGCCTTCAAGAATATTCCATAATGTTCTACAATCAGAGGAATCAAAGATTAAGTCTCAAGTGTTTAATTTGGGAACAAATGATGAAAATTTTCAAAAAATTGAAATTGCAAGATTAATAAAAGAAAATTTTGTGTCTAATCTTAAAATTAATGTTGTTGATAAAGATCCAGATTTAAGAAGTTACAGAGTTAACTTTGACAAAATATATAATATTCTTAATTATCAACCATCAAAAAAAATTGTTGAAGCTATGGAAGAAATTTTTTTCTCTCTGAAAAAGAATTTATATTCAGACCTTAATTCACAAAAATATAGGAATTAAAAGTTTTACATGATAAATATCTCTGTTCCTTATTTAACAGGTAACGAAAAAAAATATTTAAATGAATGCATCAAAGAAAATCATGTTTCTGCTGTTGGTAAATTTATAAGCAAGTTTGAGAATAAATTTAAAAAGATATATAAATATAATTGTGCTGCCGCATTAAATTCGGGCACTTCAGCATTGCACTTATCCTTAAAAGCATTGGGTGTTAAAAAAAATGATTTAATGATTTTGCCATCTTATACATTTGCCGCGACAGCAAATGCTATTTTATATTGTCAAGCAGAACCTTGGTTTTTTGATATATCAAGTGACAATTTAACAATCGATCTGAACAAAGTTGAAAAAACTTTAAATAACAAAACATATATAAAGAAAAATATATGCTATTTAAAAAAAACAAAACAAGTGATTAGAGGAATAATTCCAGTTTTTACTTTTGGCTTGAGTCCTGATTTAGAAAAATTAGAAAAACTATCTAAAAAATATCACTTAAAAGTTTTATTAGATGGTGCGGCAGCTCATGGCTCAACATTTAAAAATAAAATGATTTCAAAATTTAATTTTACAACATGTTATTCTTTTAATGGAAATAAAACATTTACATGTGGCGGCGGCGGCATTATTGCAACTAACAATAATAAAATTTTCAACAAGATTAAAATCTTATCCAATATAGGAAAAAGAAAAAATAGCTACAAATATACAGAAGTAGGTTTTAATTATAAAATCAATAATATTCAAGCAGCTATTGGTTTAGCCCAACTAGAAAAATTCAAAAAAATTTTGAATAGAAAGAAAAAGATTTTTCTTAGGTATACTAAATCTTTTTCAAATATTAAGAAAATAGCAATTCCTAAAAAACAATATTGGCAAAATGGAGTTCCTTGGACTTTTTTCTATTTATTAAAAAACATAAAAAATGTTAAAAAAAACTTTAATTATTTAAATAAGGCAAATATTGAAAGTAAATATTTTTGGATTCCACTGCATTTACAAAGACCTTATTCAAAATTTATGTCCGAGGATATGAAATTTACGAATTTTTTCTGGAAAAGAACTATTGTACTACCTTCATCATCAGGAATATCGATAAACTTACAACGCAAAATAATTAATAAAGTTAAAAAATTTTTAGGAGAAATTTAGTGAAAAAAATAATTATTTTTGGTAGCGGCGATTACTCCGAAGTTGTTTTAAAAATTATTATTGAGAACAAATCCTACAATCTTGTTGGCTATATTGATATAGAAAATAAAAATACAAAAAACTTAAAACAATTAAAATATTTGGGAAAAATTGAGCAAAATAAATCGCTACTTAATAATTCTGATATAAGTGGGATTGTTGCTATCGGATGTAATTACATTAGAAAAGAAGTTGTGGACGAGGTTCATAAAATAAATAATAAATTCATATGGAGAACTTTAAAACATCCATCAGTAAGCTTTTGTGATACGTCTAGTGTGGGAGAAGGTTCGGTTATTGTTACTGGTGTCGTTATAAACGGTAGATCTAAAATAGGGTCACATTGTCTTATAAATACTAACTCATCATTAAATCACGATAATATATTAGATGATTTTTCAAGCACTGGTCCAGGAGTTAATACTGGAGGCAATGTTTTAATCGGGAAATACTGTTACATTGGAATAGGATCATCCATTAAACATAATATTACAATTAAGAATAATACGATTATTGGAGCCCAATCCTACGTAAATTCAGATTGTGAAGGAAATAGTTTGTATTATGGAATTCCAGCAAAAAGAGTAAGTGATTGGATATACGGAAAAAAATATTTATAAAATCTCTTTACCAATTAAAAAATGAGAAAAGTTTTTATAATAGCTGAGGCGGGAGGAAACCATAATGGCGACATTAATATTGCAAAAAAGTTAATAAAATCCGCAAAATATTGTGGTGCAGACGCTATTAAATTTCAAACATTTATTCCAAAAAATCTCATTACAGAAAAAAACAAAGTTGTTTTATACCAAAAAAAGAATTTAAGAAAAAAAATGTCAGCGTTACAAATTTTAAAGTTATGCGAATTGAAATTTAGTGATCATAAAATTTTAAAGAAATATTCCAGCAGGATGGGGTTGCAATTTTTATCTTCAGCCTTTGACATGGGTAGTTTAGATTTTCTAAGTAAAACTTTAAAAATAAAAATTCACAAACTTCCATCAGGAGAAATTACAAATTATCAATTATTATTTGAGCACGGATTAAGGAATCACAGACTTATAATGTCGACAGGCATGAGCAATATCAATGAAATCAAGAATGCAATCAATGTATTGGCTTATGGGTATTTATCTTTTAAAAAAAGAAAAATTAAATTACCTAGTAAAAAAATTTTAAAAAAAAACTATTTTAAAAAAGCGTATCCAATACTAAAAAAAAAGTTGACCATATTACATTGTACTTCAAATTATCCAGCAAAAATAAAGGACCTAAACCTCAATGTTCTAAAAAGCTTTATTAAAGAATTCAATTTGGATGTTGGGTATTCAGATCATTCTTTATCTTTAATAACACCTGTTATAGCTGTAAGTTTGGGATCAAAAATTATTGAAAAACATTTTACTTTAAATAATAATTTGATAGGACCTGACCACAAATCATCATTGGAACCTAAAGAATTTTCTCAAATGGTGCAAAATATAAGAACAACTGAAATTATTTTAGGAAGTTCTATTAAAAGAATCAATGACGAGGAAAAAAAAATTAAAAATAATATAAGAAAAGTTTTAGTAGCTAATCAAAAAATAAAAAAAGGGGAAATTTTTAAATTTGAAAATTTAATATCTAAAAGATCTAGCAAAGGTGTTTCAGCAAATCAATTTTGGAACTTTATTGGTAAAAGGGCTAATAAATCGTATAAGAAAGATCAAGAAATTTAGAAAAATGAAAATATTGGCTGTTATTACTGCACGCAAGAATTCAAAAAGATTACCAAATAAGAACAAAATAAAACTTGGGAAACTACCTTTGTTTGTTTGGTCGATAAAAGCTGCAAAAAATATAAAAGAAATTTGTGATATTTTAGTTTCTACAGATGATAAGGAAATATTAAAAATATCAAAAAAATTAAAAGTTCTAACCCCATGGTTAAGACCAAAAAATTTATCTACAAACAAATCTAAATCAGTTGATGTAGTTCTTCATGCATTGAATTGGTATGAAAACAATTTTCAAAAGGTAGATGGAGTTTTATTACTTCAACCAACCTCACCTTTTAGGATGAAAAAAACTATTAAAACAGGAATTAATTTATTTAAAAAAAATTTCTATAAGCCTGTACTTGGCGTGTCCAAATCCAGACACAATCCATTTCTCACTTATAAAATTTCGAAAGGTTATTTAGTTCGTTTATTTAAGCAAAGAAAACAAGAACTAATGACTTATTATGTAAATGGAGTACTTTATTTAATATCCGCAAAAGATTTAAGAAAAACTAAATCGTTTTTTAACAATAAATCAGTTCCGTTGATCATTAATTCACCAAAAGAATATTTAGATATAGATCATTTTTGGGATCTAAAGGTAGCTAGAAGCTTTTTATCTGTTTAATTTCTAACTTTAAAATTTATGACTAAAAAATTAAAAAAAAGAATAATTTCAAAACTAGAATTAAAAGGACCTAATTTAATTAAAGGAGTTATGTTTGATGGACTCAGAAGCTTAGGTTTGGCACATAACTTTTCAACTAAATACTATGAAGAGGGAATTGACGAATTGATATATCAAGATGTAATTGCCAGCCTTTATTTGGTGGAGCCAAAATATGATCAAATTAAGAAAATTTCTAATAATACATTTATTCCCTTTACAGTTGCAGGGGGTATCACAAAGTTAGACCAGATTAAAAAAATATTTGATTGTGGCGCAGACAAAGTAGCAATAAATACTGGTGCAATAAACGATGTAAAAATTCTAGAAAATGCTGCTAAAGAGTTTGGATCTCAATCAGTAGTATCATCAATAGAAGTAAACTCGTATTTTGATTATTCAAGCAATCAAAAGGTTAGAGAGTTATGGATCAAAAATGGTAAAGAAAAAACAGATAAAAATTTCATAGATTGGATAAAGCAAGTGCAGGATCTGGGCGCTGGTGAAATAATTATCACAATGATAAATCTTGATGGTCTCGGTAAGGGTCCTGATTTAGATATAATTAACGAGATAGATAATATAGTCAAAGTTCCTTTAATTTATTCAGGAGGAATAGGATCCATTAATGATGTAGAAAAAATTTTTATCACAACTAACGTCGATGCTGTTTGTGCTGCATCTTTATTTCATTATTATTACTATAATAATTTTGATATCAATCCATTCAAAAATTTTAACAAACTTAGATGTGGGAAAAATATTGATATTGGTAATTATGAGTTTATCAACAATGGTTATGGAGATGTAAAATACTTTTATGTAAAACCAGCGAGCATTACTCAAGTCAAAAAAAAATTAATATCCAAGAATATTAACATTAGGGTAACTGATGAAAAATAAAAGAGTTACGATCATTGACTCACGCGTAAATAACCTAGGTAACATAGTTAATGCATGCAAATACTTGAATGCAGATGTCAAAGTTACTTCAGATATAAAAGAAATAAAAAAATCAGATAAAATAATTTTGCCAGGCTTGGGAGCTTACAATTCTACGATGAACTATTTGGTTAAAAAAAAATTGACTGACCAAATTTATGAACATTGTAAAATAAAAAAAAAATACATATTTGGAATATGTTTAGGAATGCAGTTGTTATTCGAGTCCTCAGATGAAAATATATACTCTAAAGGATTAGCTTTATTCAAAGGTGATTGTAAAATTTTAAAAAGCAATAAGGATAATTTTATAAATATTCCTCATATGGGTTGGAATGAGGTTTTTTTAAATCCAAATATAAAAAAAACAAAACTAAAAAATCTATTTAATAAAGGAAACAATTTTTTTTATTTTGTACATTCTTATTTTATAAAATTTAAAAAACAAAAGTATATTTCAGGATATTCAAGTTTGGGCTTAAATAAAATTTGTTCGCTACTAGAGAGCGAGAATATTTTGGGAACACAATTTCATCCAGAATTAAGTGGCAAGAAAGGTTTATCTATACTAAATTATTTTTTAGAAAAATGACTCTCATAACACTTGATAAGCAAATTGGAAAACTACCAAAAAAAATAAAATTTTGCAAAAACTGTGTAGTTTCAAATCAAAGACCGAGAACAGATATTAACTCCGATGGTATTTGTTCGGCATGTGTATGGTCATATGAAAAAAATTATAAAATTGACTGGAAAATTAGAGAGAAGGAACTTAAAGATTTACTAGACAAACACAGAAAATCCAATGGTGAATTTGATATAGTCGTTCCAAGCAGTGGTGGAAAAGATAGCGCTTTCGTAGCCCATCAACTTAAACATAAATATGGTATGACGCCAGTTTGTGTTACCTGGGCACCAGCAGAATGGAGCTATATAGGAAGAAAAAATTTAGAAGCTTTTACTAAATCTGGTTATTATACAATTGCTTCAATTCATGATGGAGTAATTCATAGAAAATTATGCACATTAGGATTTGAATATCTTGGACAACCGTTTGCCCCATTTATTTATGGACAAAAAGCCTTTCCTTATCATATTGCTAATCAATTAAATATAAGTCTAATTATGTATGGAGAAAATGGAGAATTAGAATACGGAGGTTCCACAAAATACAAATATCAAAGCCATGAGTCACCTGATGATTGGCAAGAGTTTTATTTTAAAGGCACTACCGTAGGTAAAATGGTTGATATTGGTTATCAACGAGGTTTTTTCAAAAAGGACGAAACTAAATCTGAATATTTTAAATATTATAAAGCACCTGACGCCAATATTATTTCAGAAAAGAAAATTGAGATGCACTGGTTTTCTTACTTCAAAAAATGGATACCTCAGGAAAATTATTATTACGGATGTAAATTCACCGATTTTAGGGCCAATGATTTTGGAAGATCTGAGGGCTCCTATACAAAATATGCAAGTTTGGACGATAAATTAGATGGCCTATCTTTCTATTTGTCCTACATTAAGTTTGGGTTAGGCAGAGCTTCCCGAGATGCTCAGCAAGATATAAGAATGTATCATATCACTAGAGATGAAGGTGTAAGATTGGTTCAACTTTATGATGGAGAATTTCCCAAAAAGTATTTTCAATGGTATTTAGATTATTTGAATATAAATGAAGATTTTTTTTTCGAAGTAATTGATTTTTATAGGAATCTTTCAAATGTATGGGAAAAAAGAGGTCATAAATGGAATTTAAAATATATTGTGAAATAAATAAAAACATTTAAATGAAAACATTAAAAAATAAATTTTTCCAAATTAAAAAAATTGTAAAAAAAATTCCCAAAACAAGATTTAATTATGAATTTTTAATAAGAGAATTTATTTTTTTAATTTTAAGGGTTGAAAATATTCTGCTTGACAGAAATTATAAAAAAAATCCAATTACCATAACTAACAACTATCTAGATGAAATTATAAAAAGGTTAAACAATTTATCTAATATGAGATTTTTTGACGGTAGAAAAAAAATAGATTATCAAAACTTTAAGAGAGAAAAGAATCACAAGGATTTGTTTCAAAAGTTGTGGACTCATTTTGATCACAAGCAGTTTATTAAAAATAGGTTAAAAAATTATTTAGCTAGAATCAAAATAAATAATTTGCAAAAATATTTTAAGAATAAAAATTGTATAGATTTTGGATGTGGTCATGGACAATTTTTAATGGCGATGCATTTGAAAGGTGCAAAGTTTTGCCAAGGAATTGATTTTGGTAGAAAAAGTATAGCTTATGCAAGAAAGGCAAGAAATAAACTTAAAATAAATAAAAAGAAAGTGAAGTTTACATATGCAACAGTTTACAAAGCGCCGGTAAAATCTAATTCATTTGATTTTGCCATTCAAAACGGAGTCTTTCATCATTTGGATAATGAAAATAAAGCCTACAAGGAAGTTTACCGCGTCCTAAAAAAAGGTGGTTATTTTTTCATACTTACTTCTGGAGGTGGAGGGGTCAGAGATTTAGTTTTTGATCATTGTCAAAATATCTTAAAAAATATAGAAGATGCTTTTGTTGTAAAAGTCATAAGAGACATGGGTGTTACAAATAATAAAATTTACATGTTATCAGATATGCTTAACGCTAAATATAGACAAACAACGTGGACAAAATTTAAAAAAAGACTAAAGGGATATGGTTTTGGAAATTTTGAACCTCTACAAGGTGGTGAAAAAACTGATTGGGATTTTTATTTTTCAAAAGATAAACTCTTTAAAGTAAAATTTGGCTCAGGTCATATAAGATTATTATGTCAAAAAATTTAATTATTTAATGTTGCCTTTATGAAAAAGTTTTTGGTTACGCCGACTATTTCAATAGTACGTGCAATGAAAATTTTGCAGAAAACTGCAATGAAATCATTAATTGTCGTAGGAAAAAATAGAAAATTACTTGGAACGCTCAGCGATGGAGATATCAGAAGAGGAATACTGAGCGGTCTTAAATATAATGCCAGTATTGTGAAGTGTTATTTCAAAACACCATATTTGCTAGAGAAAGATAGGTTTTCAATGAATCAAGTTAAAAAAATTATGAATGATGAAAAATTGTATTTATTGCCCATCGTTAATAAGAAGAAGGAAGTCATTGATTGTGTTACATGGGAACAAATATATAAGGGCAAAAATAAAAATTTAAAAAATCAACTTAATGATATTCCGCTTATTATTATGGCCGGTGGAAAAGGTACAAGATTAGCCCCCTTTTCTGATATTTTACCTAAACCACTTCTGCCAATTGAAAACCAAACAGTTATAGAGAACATAATTAATAAATTTCACAACCAAGGAATTAATCGATTTTATGTAACTATCAATCACAAGGCAAAAATATTGAAATCTTTTTTTCAAGGGATGAATACCGATTATACGATAAATCTAATTGAAGAAAATAAACCATTAGGTACAGCTGGTGGTATAAAACTAATTAAGGATAAGATAAATTCGGATTTTTTCTTGACAAATTGTGATGTTCTTTTAAACACCGATTATGTTAACCTTTTTAATTTTCATAAGAGAAATAAATATCAAGTTACTTTAGTAGCAGCAAAAAAAGAGAACAGCGTATCCTATGGTGTTTGTGAATTGGATAAGGACAAAAATTTTAAATCAATTGCAGAAAAACCAAAATTTAATTTATTAATAAATACTGGAATTTACGTTTTATCCAAGAAAATTATTAAATTGATACCAAGTAAAAAAAAATTTGATATGACCAGTCTTATTAAAAAAGCAAAAAAAAGAAAAATGAAAATTGGAATATATCCTGTGGATAAAGATTCATGGGCTGATGTTGGTCAATGGACAGAGTATAAAAATCATCTGAAAAAAACTGAGGTCTAACAAATATTAGTATCGCTAATCATACATTTGATGGAAAAATTAATAATTTTGTGCCCACCCGGTGCATTCTCAAAAAGGGATTACGATCGTTATGGAATTGAATTTCTGAAAAAAAATTTTTCTTTGAAAATTCTTAATTTTACAGCTTGGATTTATCCAGAATTATTGAAAGATAAATCTAACATAACATATCAATGTGAAGAACACATAAGTATTAGTTGTAAGGATGATTTTTTAGCATTTGATACAGAAAAAGATTCTTTGATTGTTTTAGATTGTTTTGAACAAAGTAAAAAAATAAATTGGGTTAGAGAGCAGTTAAGAAAAAGGAACAGTTTTTTTGTAAGCCCAGATTTAAATTTATTACCTTTGACAAAAAAGAATATTTTTCACTTTTTAAGATACTTAATTAATTTTAATGTTCCACCTAAAAAAATTTTTAAATTTTTTCAACAAAGATATTATAATCTAAAAAAAGCTCAACTTCCCGATATTTTGTTTGCAGGTGGCCTTGCATCTTCAAAAAACTCAAGAATTAAAGAAAAAATATCTGGTCACTCTATGGATTATGACGTTTATTTAAAACTTAAAGATAAACCAGAAAACAAAACAGCTAATTATGCCGTATTTTTAGATGAGGATTTGGTTTCACATCCAGATTATATTTTTAATATTGATTTTGGTCCACCACATAGTCAATTTCAGTATTATTCTATTTTACTAAAATTTTTAAAAAAATTTGAAATGGAAACTAATCTTAAAGTAAAATTTGCTATCCACCCAAAATCTCACAATAATAATTTAAAAAATTTATTACAAGATTTTGATTATTCTATTGGAGATACAGCAGAGCTTGTTAAAAACTCAAATGTAGTTTTATTACACGCAAGCACATCAATTTCGTATGCAATTTTATTCAAAAAACCTGCAATTTTTTTAACATCACAAAAATTAAAAAAATCTTGGATTGGTCCTAGAATAAATTATCTAGCTAAAACCATAAATAGTAAAGTTCTTAACATGGATGATGATTTAAATAATTCGCTCAATCTTCAACTTCTATTAAAGATTGATGAACACAAGTATAAAAATTATCTGGATCAATATTTGAAAACACCTAACTCTCCAGATATCCCTTCATGGGAGATTTTTACCAAATATATTAAAAGTAAACAATTTGTAAAATAATTCACTTACTAAATTTTAAATATGAAAATTACAATCACAGGAGGAAGTGGTTTTTTGGGCTCGCATGTTGCTGATGCACTTAGTCGAGAAGGACATAAAGTAATAATTTTTGATAAGAAAAAATCAAAATGGATTAGGCCTGACCAAGAAATGAGAATCGGGGATATTTTAAATGTTAAAGCACTTGAAAATGCAATTATAGGTTCAGATATTGTGTTTCACTTTGCTGCACTGGGAGATATAAACCAAGCTATAAAAAATCCTTTAAATACGGTAAATATTAATATACTTGGCACGGTTCATGCTCTCGAACTAAGTCGTAAACATAATATTAAAAGGTTTATTCATGCTAGTACTATTTATGTCAATAGTGCCGATGGTAGTTTTTATCGAAGCAGCAAAAAAGCAGCGGAAGATTATGTAGATGAATATAAGAAAATTTATGGATTGAATTACACAATTCTTCGATTTGGATCATTATATGGCCAACGTTCTGACGATACGAATGGAGTAAAAAAAGTTGTTAAAAGTGCAATTCTAACAGGCAAGGTAAATTATTACGGAAGCAAGAAATCAATTAGAAAATATATACACGTTACTGATGCCGCCAAAGCTTGTGTTGATATTTTAAAAAATAAATATAAAAATAAAAGTATTATTTTAACTGGTAAAGGTAAGATTAAAGCATCTATTTTTCTAAAAAAACTTGCTTATTTATTAAATATTTCAAAAAAAATTAATTTTGAAAACAAAAAATACACAGGCCACTATATCGTTAATCCATTTAATTATAAACCTCTCAAAGGAAAAAGATTTGTGTTTAAGTCAACTATAAATTTTTATGATGGGTTATTACACTTAATAAGTGATATAAAAAAAGAAAACAATGAAAAAAAATTTAAAAAAAATAATTAGAATAATTATAAAATTTTTCGTTATCTTTTTAGGTAAAATTAATATAGGTCGATTCTTTCTTGAAGAATTAGATAGAAGTATTTTAAGTTATAAAAAAGTTATTGTTTACAAAGGTTTAAAACTTAAATTTTATGTACCCAATAGACTTAGTTACTATAGAATTGAAACATTTAGCACAAAAGAACCAGAGACTTTAAATTGGATAGACAAGTTTGAAAAAAAAACTACTTTTTGGGATATTGGTGCTAATATTGGGCTTTATAGTTGCTATGCCGCAAAAAGTTAGAGAATGTAAGGTATATGCTTTTGAACCATCCATTTTTAATCTTGAATGGTTAGGAAAAAATGTTTTTCTAAATAAACTTGTTGAAAAAATTGTTGTAATTTCAAATCCATTAACAGAAATAATATCACAGAATACTTTAAATTTTTCTTCTGCAGAATGGGGTGGCGCCTTAACAACTTTTGGCCAAAGTTATGGACATGACGGAAAAGATCTAAAAAAAGTTTTTCAATTTTCTACATTAGGTATATCTATGAATGATGCAAAAAATTTATTAAAGATACCCCAACCAGAGTATATAAAAATAGATGTTGATGGTATAGAATATTTAATACTGAAAGGTGGAGAAAAAGTGTTGTTGAATACTAAGGAATTATTAATAGAAGTTAATGAAAAATTTGTAAAACAAAAAAATAGCTGCGATCAATATTTAAAAAAGTTAGGATTTGATTTA
>PBQF01000082.1 GCA_002724975.1 Parcubacteria group bacterium | reverse complement strand
ACGTTGTTTTAAAAGAGTTGCAATCCAAATATGAGGCGTTTTTCAAGAAGACTCAATTACAAGAAAAAGAGTTTTTTAATTATTTGAGTCATTCAGTAAAAATAGATAAGCTTCCTTCCGTTTCAGACTTGTTATATACTGTCAATAGGAATCTCCATACCGATTTAAGAATAAAACTTTTAAAGATGGATTTATGGTAAAAATAGAAGTTAAGTATTGAGAACGATATTTTGATTACATCAATACCATTAACAGAGAAGAATTGTTTCGTGTTGAAATAACCAATTGCCTGATATTAAATAAATTCTCATTACTGTTTTATAGTAATTTTAATATGATTATGATCGATTGGTCGCTCATTTGCCTGCTGGAAAGTGGTCGAGGTGTTGTTCTTGAGCCGGAAAACGGCCAACCATTTGTCCTGAACAAATCAGTTATTATTTTCCTTAAACAACTGGACTTGCATAATCAATCTATCGAATCTGCCTGCCATAATTTGCAGAAAATGTATAAAAAAGATATAAATACTATTATTAAGGAAATGAGAACTTGCATCGATGTGCTTAAACAATATAACGTAGTCAAAGAAAAACCTTCATAATGTATTACTGTTAATGAATATCAAAAAGCCTCTCTACGGAGAATGGGAAGCAGAAGGTTCCTCGGTTCCGGCAACAATAGGTTCACATATATTTGTTTTCGGAGATATTAAATTATTTAATATTAATGATCTTAGACTTTTTTTGCAGTGTTCTTCGAAGAAAGTTGAAGAAATAATTGTTAAAGGTTTTAAGCGCCTTGGAACTAATTTTTTTATCAAACTTAAAGGTATTTATTCTTTCGCAATCATTGATAAGAAAAATACTCAAGTGATTTTATGTCGTGATAAAGTAGGAACAATTCCTTTATATTTTACATTAGTTAACAATAAACTATATTGGTCATCTACAATTGAGAGTATTCTTAAATCTAGACATGCTAACCGTGTTAATATAAATTTTTTGATCGATTATGTTTCTGGTGTACCAGAAAGTCCTTACGAAACCCCATTCGAAGATATTTTTCAACTTCCGCCAGGTAGTTATTTGCGTGCCTGTAAAAGTGGTGTTGAAGTGTGTCGGTATTGGATATTTGAAGACAGTCTAAACGTTAATAATGATGAATGTCTCCAGTTATTTGAATTGGAGTTTCAACAATGCATTAAAGAGCTGCTTTTTGATGTAGAACTGGATTCTATTGCTGTAAGACTTAGTGGTGGTTATGATTCAAGTTCTGTTTTAGTATGCTTGAAAGAAATAGGTATTCCTTTACGCGCTGTGTCGATTACTTTTCCAGGCAAGCAATCCAATGAATCTTTATATGTTCAATATCTTTCAAAAAAACTTAATGTAGAAGTCCTGGAAACAAAGGCTAATGATGAGCTAAGAAAACGGACAAAAACAGAGCCAGAGCATTTAATCACTCCTTTTTTTGACCCATATGAGCGTGAAATGGGGGAAATGTATAAGTCTGCTCTAGCCAAAGGTTGGAATTCATTATTAACTGGAACATATGGAGACGAATTTTGTTATTCTTTTACTCCAATGAATGACATTGAAGCATGCTTAGGAGGTTTTTTCTTGCGCAGAAAATTAGGATACGATAAACCTGCGCCATTTCTAACAAAATTAGCCAAGAAGCAGTTTGTAGAATCTTTTCTTCGTCACTGGGAATTGCCTGTAGGGATTAAAATGGAATGTCTCAGTGCTTTTCTAGGATGGGGTTCTTTAACCCAGATAGAATCTCTTTATGATGCTTCTGTCAATCATCGAATAAATATGCTAAACCCTTTTTTGTCTGATCGGTTGGTAGAGCTTTCCGCCATACTACCGAATGCGTATAAAACAAAACCTCATTCATTTAAGCCAATATTAACTTGGTACCTCAAAAAGCATAAAATAGACTTTATCGCTAATCGAGGAGAAAAAGCTTCTCTTCAACCATATTTCCAAAGATACTATTTGGAATCAGCAAAGAAAGCTTTACATTCTACCAGTATTGTTAAGGCGCTAGAAAACACGTATATTTTTGATATGCTAAAAGTGTATGAATATCTGGACATTACCGATAATTCGTCTGAAACTCAACATGTTGATTATATCCTAAGATTATGGCAAGTGGGTCAATTTCTATTAAAATTTGGATAGTGTTATCAGTAAGCAGTAGGCCTTTTAATGGCTTGGGCAATGCAACCCAACACTTCCCGCCACGCTCACCACAAAGTTATTTAGATTTATTAAGAAAATCTCTCGCTATATTTTGAAGTTTCCATCCGCCAAGGTAACCGTTCCCATTTCAAACGAAAGAAAGACATTACGGTTGTATACTAGCAACTCCTCTTTCTCATTATTAGAAGCTCCGTATTTATCAAGAACAGTTGACCGGAAGTTTTCTTTATCCATCTAATTTGGTGTGCAGATTTCGAATCTAATGAAGGATAGGTTAAGCAATGCGCCCCATCAAATCCAATCTGAAGGCTTTTAGATGAATAATACCTTCAGTATTTTTTATTTTCAACAACTTTTTAAACCTTCAGGTTTCTCATTTACAGGTTCTTCTACTCTTGACTTTCTCAACTTTATGTTATAATTACATCAATTTGTGGAGGGAGATACAACTGCCAGTTCAGTATAAAGACAATTATGATATATAAACCGATCTTCAAACCGCATTATAATGTTGAGACAATTACGGGTGAGGGTGTGCTGCTTCTTACCGAGGATAGCAGCAAGGCCCTGCACGGCAGATTTTATGAATTGATAGTTCCGTTGATTGACGGCAAGCTGACATCCGACGAAATCGTAGATGAACTTGATGGCAAAATATCCGCAGCTGAGGCATATTACACACTCTCCATCCTTGAGGAAAATGGACACATAACGGAAGGTGGTAATACCGTTCCGGATAAAGAGGCGGCGTACTGGTGGGGGCAGGATATAGACCCCTCAGAGATGTCAAAAAAGCTTAAGGGTTCGACGGTTTCAATTACCGTTTACGGGGATGTTGAAACAGATAACCTGAAAGCTGCCCTTAAGCGATTAGGAATCCGCGAAGGTAAAAAACAGGGGCTGGATATTGTTATCACGGACAACTATCTGCGCAGAGAACTTCTTAACCATAACAGCAATTCACTTAAACATGGCAGGCCATGGATTCTGGCAAAGCCTGTGGGGTATGAGGTTTGGATAGGCCCGCTGTTCGTGCCAGGAGAAACCGGCTGCTACAACTGTCTCAGGCACCGTTTAGCTACTAATCGTATTGTGGAGCAGTTTGTGAGCCGGAAAAACCATGGAGAGAGATCGGTCAATACATCCAGGGCTGTTATTCACAATACCCTTGATGTGGCCTTTAACATGCTGAGCTGTGAAGTCGCAAAATTAATAGCAAAGGGTGAAAACAAGGCACTCGAGGGAAAGGTGTTGTCCCTTGAAACACGTAACTGGAAGTCAGCGACACATACCCTGACCCGGCGTCCTCAATGCCCTGATTGTGGAAGTCCGCGTAAATATTCGAAGCGTAAACCGGAGCCGGTCAGACTGGAAAACCGAAAAGTGCTATTTACGGAAGATGGCGGCCACCGGACCACTACTCCCGAGGAGACATTAAGGAGGTATGAGCATCATGTAAGCCATATTACGGGAGTAGTTACCTCACTCGTACCCATGCCGGACTCAAAGGAAAATATCTACGTTTATTATGCAGGCCACAATCACGCCATGAAATTTGACAGCATGGATTTTCTTAAACAGGGTCTGCGAAACGGAAGCAGCGGCAAAGGAATGTCAGACGTGCAGGCAAAGGCCAGCGGACTGTGTGAGGCCCTGGAACGGGATTCCGGCAACTATGACGGGTCCGAACATAAAATAATGGCCAGTTACAAGGAGCTTGGCCGTAAGGCAATACACCCTTACAAGTGCATGTTATACAGCAGAAAACAATACTCCAAATACAAGGAATGGAACAAAAAGGGCTCTAAATTTAACACTGTAATGGAGCCCTTTGATGAGAAGGCAAAGATATACTGGTCCCCTGTGTGGTCGCTTACGCACGAGAAATTCAAATATCTCCCCACCCAATTAATCTATTTTGGGGCCCCGGCCTCTAAAAACTCCAGAAGGAGGTATTGTCAAGGCTGTTCAAATGGAAACGCATCGGGCAACAATCTGGAAGAGGCGATACTTCAAGGTTTTTTCGAACTGGTGGAGAGGGACTGTGTGGCGCTCTGGTGGTACAATATGCTCAACAAGCGCGGCGTGGATATGGAAAGCTTCGGTGTACCGTACCTGATGGAGCTGCGTGAATACATGAAATCAATAAACAGGGAGATATGGGCATTAGACATCACGAGCGATCTTGGCATCCCTGCCTTTGCAGCGATTTCCAGGCGTGTGGACCAGGAAGAGGAACGCATTCTGTTTGGTATTGGCTGCCATCTGGACGCCAAGATTGCTCTTACAAGAGCCGTTACTGAGATGAATCAGATGAATCAGATGCTGGGTCTGGATCATACTACAGAAAAATCGGATGATGATAAGGTTCAGATAGAGGACAACGAAACAATACAATGGCTGAAAAATGCTACCATAGAAAATCAACCATACACCGCTCCCGTCAGAAAACGAAAGCCGGTCTGTTTTACCGACTTTCCTCAGAGATACAGTGGAGACCTTCTTAAAGACATCCTCTACTGTAAAGACATAATAGGAAAGGATGGGATGGAGATGCTGGTGCTGGACCAGACACGTCCTGATATCGGTGTAAGTGTGGCAAAGGTGATTGTCCCCGGCCTCAGGCACTTCTGGGCACGCTACGCGCCTGGACGGCTCTACGACGTGCCGGTAAAAATGGGTTGGATGAAAAAACCGCTCAAGGAGAAAGACCTCAACCCGTTAACGATGTTTTTGTAAATAAAGTCTTCTTAATTCAATGACATTGCGTCCGTTGCAAAAAACATCTCTTCGGCTCTACCATTCAACTAATCTAACACATTAGTCCACTGCTGACCCATTTTGTACAACATCCGTCAACTCCGTATTCAATCTTACTCGGTGCACAAACTAAATCGTCCTTGTCCAACTCACCTTCATCTGGTTTAGGCGGCAGTGTGAAATGGACAAGCGTGTCGGTGTTTTCAACAATCTTTACCTCAGAACGTTCCGGTACCTCCACTCCATTTTCTTTAAGGACAGACTTAGGATCTACCATAAGCTTAGCCTTAAACTCTGCATCCTGCCATGCCTTTGCTACTATCTTGCCATAATTCTTCTGTGCTTCTTCCCTACTTCCGTTTGCCATGACTGTTTACCTCCTTAGGATGATGTTAAAAAAATAAAATTATGTAATTTATACCATATTAGACTTATAGATTCAAGATTAAATATGTCGAATTAAATAGGTCGAAAAGTCCAAAAGTCTAAGAGTTGAAACAGGCAATAAAGGAAATATCACGCAAAGCCGCCAAGTTCGCCAAGAAAAAAAATATGCCTAAAGCTAAAGTCCCTTTGCGTGAGGAATAAAGAATTTATATCTCTGTTGCCTCCCTGTCTATCGGCAACAATGTCATTGAATTAAGGATTTTTATATGTGTCCATAACTGTAGCGGATGGCTTTAGCCTTCCATTTATACGCAATATTTCATGGTAGTGGAAACCTGAAGTTTCCGCTACGGCTTAATTCAATGACATTGCTATCTGCAAACAGGTGAGTTCTCCCCGCCTGCCCGTCCCCGCCAGAATACAGTCGGGCTGGCGAACGGCTTGGCCGGGCGGGAACGAATCATTCGGGCAGGTGTGGTCCCCCCCCGAAGGCTTAATTAAAAACAAATATATTGACTTGCTTATAGATCCTTATTTACATAAAATCACATTTTGCAAATGAATCCGGTTAAACAGGGAGGAAAATGGGGAATGACATACCCATACACACTTTCTTTCAGGAATGATGTATCCGTACATAGGAAAGGTGGAGATATAATATTGACGAACGGGCGTATATCAGCGCTCAGGTTAAAAGAGCCATCTCCAGGTCTCTCTGCCATAGTCGACTCGCTCTCTGACAAAGGCGGCACGGAAGATGCGCTTTGTAATATCCTTATAAATGAAGATGGCGCATCCAACCTTGGAAAGTTCTATTACCACCTCTCTAAATTGATGGAGAAAGATTTTCTTTGTAGAACGGTAAAACATGAAGGGCAGTGTATTTCAACTTTAGAGCCAATCTCGAAGTATTTCCAATTCAAAGAGCAACATATCGACAGCAATGTGAAATATCGTATTTCAAGATTTGCGTATTGCCATGACGAAAATGGCCGGATGGTGCTGGAGTCACCATTGGGCCATTGCAGACTGGTCCTGCATGATTGGAGAGGTGCAGCTTATATTAATATGCTTTCCCAACCATGTACTGTAAGAGATATTAATATAGCTTTTCCGGACGTAAATAAAGAAGTAGTCAGGCAGGTCTTTGTTTTCCTGTTTAATACACATGCAATTTGTGAAGTGGATGAAGATGGAAATGTTGCAGAAGAACATAACAATGCGCTTTTACAATGGGAGTTTCACGACCTTCTTCTCCATGCCAGAAGCCGTGCGGGCAGGCACAGTAACCCTGTAGGAGGCACATATCGCTTCATGAAAAAGATAGACCCCCTTCCTGCCGTAAAGACTAAGATGAACGGTGAGACTGTGGAACTCTACAAACCGGATATAGAAAAACTTAAGAAAGATGATGTTCCATTTACCTTTGTCGTGGAAAAGAGATGTTCCGTTCGAGAGAATGGCGAAGACCCATTGACGGCAGAACAAATTGGAGAATTCCTGTACCGCTCCGCACGCATACGAAAGATTATGGACGCAGTGCCTGAAAAGGGACTGTATTCACAGGTAAGCAACAGGCCATACGCTGGTGGGGGTGCAATTTATGAACTTGAGCTTTACCTTACCATAAACAGGTGTAAAGGCCTGGAAAAGGGAATGTACCATTATGATCCCAAAGAACATACACTCACCAGGATATCAGATTATAACGATAAACTGGAAAAACTGCTTAAGGACGCATCGCGTGCTTCTGCCCGAGACTATCTGCCGGACACACTTATAACGTACACAGCCCGTTTTCAGAGATTTATGTGGAAGTACCAGTCTATGGCATATGCCGTTATACTAAAAGATGCAGGGCTATTGATGCAGAATATGTACCTCGTAGCTACAGCCATGAACCTTGCTCCCTGTGCTATTGGGAATGGAGATTCAGACCTTTTTGCGGAAGCCTCAGGATTGGACTACTATGTAGAAGGCTCTGTAGGTGAGTTTACGCTTGAGAGCAAGAAAAAGTGAGCATCGGTAAAGTTCTCGGCTTTAATCAGTTCATCAGTAGAAAATACCTTGATGAAAATTTTGCCGGAAAAGGTGGATAGATTGGATGTTACTGCCTTGCTGCAGACACTTTTAATCTCAGAAATTGAAGTTTCCGTTTGTCCTGTTAAGGGAGATTGGTGTGAAGTTGACAGTGGTGCTGACTTACAACTTTATAATGAGAAAATTGTGACGGCGGAGATCTCTGGCTGCCGCTGGTCTCATGATTGGAGAGAATAGTGACGAAAAACAACAACAAGTTGCAATATGGAGATTTCAGTGCATTGGCTGCAGATTACGCGATGAACAGGCCAGCATATTCCCCTTTTGTCCTCAATGCCATTTTAAGCTTGTTTCATCGTGACAAATGTGAAGATATTTCATGTGTAGATGTTGGTGCAGGTACAGGTACCTGGACTAGGATGTTGGCATGTAAAGGGTGTAAGACAACGGCTGTTGAACCAAATGATGAAATGCGCAAGCATGGCTCTGCTTTTAACTGCCAACACTCTATTAAATGGCTTAAAGGATCAGCAGAAGATACTGGTTTGAAAAGCAATACATATGATTTGGTAACTATGGCCTCATCTTTCCACTGGACGGATTACGATAGAACGGTTAGTGAATTTAGCCGGATCCTGAAACAAAACGGATTATTCGCAGCTCTTTGGAATACTAGGGTAATCGATGACAATCCGTTACTGGTTAAGATAGAAAACAAGTTTAAAGAGCTTGTTCCCGATCTAAAAAGAGTTTCATCAGGGAGAAGTAATTTTTGCGACAATCTGACAAATCGGCTTATGACCTGTGGAAAATTTAAAGATGTGCTCTATCTTGAAAGCCATCATACAGAACTTCAAACTCAGGAACGCTTTATAGGTCTTTGGAGATCTGTTAATGCCTTACAAGTTCAGGCTGGGGAAAAGAAATTCGGTTTGTTCATTCGCTTTATTGAAGAGCAAACATCAAACATCGAATTCATTGAAGCGAAATATTTGACTAGGTCTTGGGTTGCTGTAAAGTAATTACTGTTAAAAATACTAGTAATACTAGTTGTTAATATTCCTGCATTAAAACTGACAAAACGGAACTATATAATAATTGCTCAATATATGGCCTTCTCTTTTTGGAACTCCATGTTTGCAAAAGCCTATTACGAACTCCTTTTAACCCGTAATAAATAGGAAAACCGATAGCGGCCTTTATTATCAATTTTACTGTCTTTAGAACAAGAGATATCATTCCAATCTTCACAATTTATTTCTATTTAATCGCTAAAAACCCCTCAAAACAAACATATTTCATAATAGATAAAATATCTACAAAACCAGCTCTTTTCAATAACATTATATTTCCTTCTGTCGAAAAAGGCTCTAATATCCCTTTTAAACTTCTTGTTTTCGTTACAATTTCTTCTGCAGAATAACCTTTTTCCAATTTAAAATCCGTATACATAGATGTCATAATGTCTTGAAACCTGGCGTCTGGACCCCTTACTTTTTCAAACCAGACAAAGGCACCTCCCCACTCTAGACGTTCATAGATTTTCGAAATTAATTGCTGTCTGGCTTTAGGATGGATAAATTGAATACAATAATACGATATAATCATATCTGACTTTTGAAAATCATACGTATTGACATCCTCAGCCTCTAAAATAACATTCTCGTAGGAGGAAAATTTCTCTTGAGCCTCCTGAATCATATCTGGTTCGCAATCAATACCATACCATTTTACGTTAGTTTTACTCTGGTTATGCCGAACAAGTCTCAATAATAAGTCACCGAGAGAAACCCCCATCTCATAAACAACAGAATCATGCTTCACGAAAAAATCACTTAACCTGCAGACAAGATCATGCCCTTCATTATATAGTGGGACTGATTTTCTCACATGATTTCTAAAATTCTTTACGATATCTCCAGAAAATTTCCAATTCGCGTTTCTTGTAGTAATAGAATCGCCCGCATTATCAACGTCTGTCTTTTTATTTGCCATTGTTTTTAAACATTCTCCTTCCCCGCATCTCTCTTACTACCAGGAGTATTAAATAGTTTACATTGAAGCATATTGAGCATGCTCAAAACTGCATTCATCAAACTTGCTTAATTGTATGATTTTAAACGGATATTTATGATCAGGAAAAACAACGTATTTCTCTAAAAACTTCTGTCTTTGTGCAAAATAACTGACATTTTCTCTAGTTTTTTTGACATCTTGCTATCACTTTGATAAGATTCAAAACGTCAATTGATCATCACAAATTGTACTCATTTTATACCCCCAAGGCATTTCAATTTGAATCAAATCTTGAGTGAACTCGAAAATATATATAAGTTTAAAGATTTATTGCTTATGCCCTAAGAATAGTAATTGT
>PBQF01000081.1 GCA_002724975.1 Parcubacteria group bacterium | reverse complement strand
CTGGGTCATTTGGATTTAATGCTAAACCAACACCTCTTGCAAAATCTGGATCAGGTATGTCTGTTGGAACAACATCAATTGTGGGTGGTATCCAAGCACGAGCAGCGATTGGTTGAGGCATCGGCAGTAGGTTCATGGCCGGGGTGGCATTAATTGCTGGAAGAGCTGTTGTCGCCAGCAGTGGGAGTCCAGCTGGACCCGCAACCGCGGCCTCCGGTCCGTTCATATGAATTTCATCAGCCGTTTCTACAATCCTTCCGGGCCACCACCCGCCGCCGGGACCAGTTCCCATGACGACTCTATTATTAAAATCCCCAGCTTGTGTGGTAAAGTAACTAGATAAACCACTTAAAATATTCATACTACCAACACTGTGCAAATGCATATCGAGTTTAGCGCCAATATGTACTTCCTGCTCCAGCGACATTATAGATACATCGTGCTTCGCTGTGAGATTAAAACCACTATCTTCTGATTCTATAAAGATAGCTTTGGCTGCTTCTATATGTGTCTGATCGTCAGACCTTATAAATAAATCATTACCGGAAAAAATGTGAAAATCAGATTTAGAAGTAACAAGCATGTTAGCAACAGCTTTAATATTAGTATTTTCTCCAGACGTTAAGTTGATTTGTTTGGCGGCATGGCCATGGATGGACGCAGTTGCAGACCTTAATTTCAAATCCGCATTAGCGTATATGTCTATTGTATTCGTTAAAGTTGTTATTGATATTGGACCACCAAGAGCATTAATATCAATAGAGCCTCCTACAGACTCCATTGCAATCCTACCACCTAAAGCATAATGTTCTATGTTAGATGCTAAATTCACATCATGTATATCCCCACCCATGGATGTTCTATTATTATAATCAACAGAAAATTCATCAATATGCCCTAAAGCATAAGTCATATGGTTTGCCCAAGAAAAGTTTTGAATATTCACAGCAGAACAAATCATAATATCATCTTCTAACGTTTTTAATGTAATAACATTATGGTTAGATTGTATTCTAATATCCTCCATTGATTCTAAATGAGTCCAACCATTCTTAATATACAACGCAGAAAGGTCTTTACATTTCCGAGTCCCTGCATGGTATTTCGCTGTTTCTGGACTTATAGCTGTTCCAAAAAGATTCATATGACCATCATATTGCATATTAATATCACCAAGAGCTCGCATATTAATATTTCGTTTGGATGATAAATCTAAATCACCTCCTGAATGTATTTGTATTTTCCATTTTGCAGATAAATCTAATTTATCATTACAACGGATCATTACTTCATCATCCATTGTCCAAGCGACTTTACCTTTGACATACATATAATCATCAAAAATTCGGATATTATAATTATCACCTTTTACATAATCGACTTTGGTTCCATTATGGTCTACTTCATTGTAAGTTCCAGATCGGTGATATTCGTGTATTCGTTCTGCACCCGGCGTATCATCAAATTCTTTAATATGGCCAGATTCAGTTTCATAAACATGATTAAAAGGATATTGAGCCGCCCAACGACTTGTTGGTTGATTCCAAAATCTCTGATTAATACCGGTATTCATTTCTGGGTTACCAATATTAATTTGACGTTCTCTAGTTTCTGCTTTTGCTCTAATAGTCCAATGTGGATTAACTGTAATCACACCTTCACCTAAATAAGCAGAATATAAACTATAATAGTCAGCGAGTAATGGAACAGCATCAATAATGCTCGGTGTGGTAGTTTCTGTATCTGCATATTCTATACTACCAGGACCCGACCATGGAAGTCCGTCTTGTGTTCCTAATGTAATAGTAAAATTATTACCACCATCTGTTACTGTTATACAACGATAAATTCTTCCGTTATATTCTTCTGCCCCTCTAACTCCGGATATCATTATAACATCGCCTTTTTGGATTAGAGGTTTTGTGTTTTTATTTTTTCCTTCATCAGGTTGAGAAAAGAATCTTGTATCATCTCCATACAACCCAACTTTAGTAACGACGGTATCACCGTTTATTGATTGGATAGGTATACCGCCTTGTGCCAATTTATTAACATCCTTTTCTGGCAACACCACAAGATCGGTGTTCTTTACATCTTTCCATTTAATATCAATTCTGCGATCTGGATCTTCATCATCACTAATATTGTAAATACCGGTGCCGTATTGTCCAGCCTCAAATAAACTTTTAATCAATACTCGTTGTGTTGGTGTTAATTTTCCTTTTTGAACATATTTGGTTCTTGGATGAAGTAATCTAAATTCTTCACCTTCTAATAAGAAATATCCTATCTCTTGTCCAGATTGTTTGCCCCAAGTTGCTCTATTGTCTAGTGGATCTATACCTGCAAGGCCAGATGCATCCATAGCAGAGGTTGGTGTATCTCTAGTAATTGGCCAAGTAGGTGCATGAGTTCCGCCTGGAGCCTTTCCAGCTTCTTTATCTGCTCTCCAATGACCATCTTCCAAATATCCAGTAGATACTATTACACCTGGGTATTGGAACAGTCCATATGTACATACAGACGCCCACAAGAATGTACCAAATCCTTCCGGACACTGTCTTGCATCTGCGGTAATTCGTCTTGTAGTCCGATAAAGATAATGAAGAATATCAGAATGTGTTATCCGAAGGAACTTGTGAGCATACCCTATATAATCCGGTAATTCTTGGGCCCAATCTTCATCTTTCCAATCTACACATTCCGTTAGGTCGTTAGGAGCTAATCCAGCCGGTTTATAATTAGGCACTCTAGGAATAAATATATATTCTGGATCTGGAAAAGGTTCTGGCTCTGCTACAAATTTTGGTCTTGTCCCACAAAGCCCACTTCTACTATTAGCATAATAAGATTGAGGCTCAGCAAAAGCATTTTCATGTAATTGCGGATAATGTTCACTGGGCCCAGCACTATAATCATAAAATTTCTGACTATGACCAATAGTTACATCACTAGGTGGATAAGGAATTCTCCTTAAATCTATAGTTGGATCATGGAACCCCTTTTCATAATCTTTATATTTTTCTGATAAGTTCGGTATTTCTGAAGAATATTTTTTAACATACTCTTGTAATGTACCTCTTTGTTTGCCCCATTTACGATTTAGTTTTCCTACATACCCTGTAGTAGTATTCATACCGGGTAGCATACCCATAACTATCCATTCCTGTAGAAGTTGATCCCTTGCAAAACCAACAACCCAAGTTCCTTCTGTTAAGTTATTTGGGGTATCCCCTATACCTGTAGTTTGACTATCAGTAGCAGGTACCATAACCTGCGACCATGGTAAGTCTTTAGTTAGAATTTTCTCTTTTTCTTCGTTATGTAAACCTAACCATCGGACTCTTACTCGCCCAGAAAGCTCTGGGTCAAATCTATCCTCAACTACTCCGATTCCCCATTTGAAACCTTCCATTCCTAGGAAATTGTCTGTCATTAAATAATTCTCCGCATAATATTATAATTTATGCTAATATTTATACATTTTCCAAATTTTCTAAATATGTAAGTCTATGAAAACCATTAAATCTAAATATACTTCAGAAATAGAAAAACAATTTTCCCAGCAGGGTTATTATTCTACTGAAGAATATAATAAACGCAAAACAGACGGCCTTTATGATAAGGCTCGTAATAAGTCCAGGCGAGTGGAGAGTTTTATTAAGACTTGCACTTGGCGAGTGTTAGCTACTACAGATACTTTTATAATCAGTTGGTTGGTTACTGGGACTTTTGAAATTGCGGGGGCCATCGCAGGTATCGAAATAATAACTAAATTTTCTCTATATTATCTACATGAACGATTTTATGTAAGATATCGCAATTGGCGAGAAGAAAAAAGTACTTAAAAAACAGGGACTTACAGTTCGTCTCCCGGGAAATTAAACAACATTATAATCACAAAAAAACCCCGCCGGAGCGGGGTCTTTCGACTAACGGGAGGATCAGAGGATATCGGATGCAAGCAGAGCCTTGTTCATGTTCCTATAGTTGCTAGATTTTTTTCATATATAATATTGCCTACTGTATGTGTAGGACTTTTCCATAATATTGCGATTTTACAACTTCACAACACCTGAAAGGTTCGCTGACCTTCCAGATTTCTATTCATATTTCATTTTCTTACTCCTCAAATAAATCAGGGGGTATCGGAACTTCTGGCGTTTCTATTCCGCCTTTAGTCGCTCTTATTAAGCACTTATTCTGTTTTGCAAACTGTCTAGCGACATTATATGCTTCAACAGGATTACTACTCATAAATTGTGCTACCGGTTTCTCCTTGGAAGCTTCATGCCGTAGCATAACATAATGCTTTCCTTTTATTTCCTTCAATTCTATATACATTGGTATATTATCTCATATATAGGTTCATAAGTCAATAGACTTCCCTAAATAAAAAAGATAAGGGCAGGATAGATGTGTCCTTGGCCGGGACAGAGCTTTCTTTAAGGGCATCTCCAAGCAACAGGTGGAGGCTAAACATTACTGAATAGCCGCACCCTTATCTTTAAGTTAATTAAAACTTATTATCTTCCTCTTCTTCTTCGTCATCAATTTCATCTTCTGCCTGACCGGCCAGAATATCGTCAGTAGATACACCTTCATCTACCTTGGTGTACAGATCAAGGAACGATGTTTTAGTTTCACTATCGAAACGTGACACACACATTTCAATTGCGGTCATCTTGTTATCAAAGATACCAAAGGCACCAACGATATGCACAAGACGGCGAGTGGAAATGATTTCATCAACTCCACCATCCATGAACGTGCGGCGAATAACATCTGCCCACTTTACCAGATTCACTACAAAGTCATTATCTACCTTGTCCTGTTTTGCCAACTCGTTTACGAGGATTTTCTCCTCAATCTTGTTAGTCGGATAAGACTGTTCGATTGTAACAGGGAATCTCTCAAGGAAAGATTCGTTCATTACGTTGGTACCGATAAAACGTCCATCGTCAGAACCCTGTCCCTTGGTATTCGCAGTTGCAACAACATTGAACCCAGGTGCCGGGTGTACCCACTTACCAATCTTCTTAACATAGATTGATGACCCTTCCAGAATCGGTTGTAGTGCCATAATCTTGTTAGATGCAAGGTCGATCTCATCAAGGAGAAGAACCGCACCACGCTTCATGGCCATAATAACCGGTCCGTCATGCCAAACTGTTTCGCCGTTAATTAAACGGAACCCACCGATCAAATCATCCTCATCCGTTTCGATGGTGATGTTTGCACGGACAAATTCACGATGTAGTCGAGCACAAGTTTCCTTGACCATTAAAGTCTTGCCATTTCCCGACATCCCGGTAATAAAAATGGGATAGAAAATTTCAGACTTAATTACCTTTTTCAAGGTGTTGAAATTGCCCCAAGGAACGTATCCTGTGAATTTTTCAGGTATATAAGAATCCTGTTCCTCAAGAACTTCGATTCCTCTCGGTGCCATTGCAACAACATTGGAAACTGGAGTAGAAACAACATCTACAGCCGAAGCAATAGTAGTTTCCTCGTTTCCGTAACGTCCGTCAGTAGTCGGAAGGAAATAACAACCTCTGTCACCAGTTTTCAACTTCAGCAACCAAGAAGGACGTTTCATTTCGTATTTTGCAACTACGGCCATAACTTCAGCTCGTGTAACTTCGGAACGATCTTCATCTTTCAAGAATTCCCGAGCATTTTTAACAAATGCGGTTCGGTCATCATTCATTTTCACAACTTTCATAATATATTTCCTTTTGTCAGTTAATTAGAGATTAAACAAGTAAGTCCATCATGCGATTAGCAAGAACTCGATTTCCAAACTTGTTTTTTTGATTTTTAGCAAAAATAGTTTTTAATTTACCCTTACTAATTCCTTTTGCATCTTCCGGCAAACTTGTGTCGTCCGATATTTTCATACTACCTAATGGTATGATATAATACTCATCAAACCCGGCAGTTGTAATGGTGCAAAATCCATTCTGTCGTATTTCCGCACGTTTTTTCTGATGGGCGATTTTATTACAGCTATACCAACCGAGATACTTCTCCAACAGTTTTCTGGATACACGATTTTCGTTATCCACATAAATCCCGATTGTATTAATGTCAAATCTGTCCTTTAAGACTCTTAAAAGCAGATCAGTTTGTAGATCGGCCCAATACCGAAAATATGTGGCAGTTTTGGTTAACATGTAATTCTTACCAGTAAACGGATCGACATAGATTATATCAGTGCCGTGCTTCATGGGGTCTGTAGGGTGCTCAGGATCACCAGAATAACGGCAACTGAAATCTGAATTGGCATTGCCATCTGTTAATGTAATAAGATTGAGTTTATCTAGTTTATAATACTCCTTAAATGCAGGAACTAATGCGGTCATCGCCATTAAAGCTTCTACAGTCGGTGTTGCACCCATTTGGTATGCATTAGAGTTCATCCCATGCATCACTGAATGTTGTGACCACTGCCAGAGATTTAAAGCCGCCATATTAAGTTCCCGAGCTGACATTCTTGAACTTAACAAATTCAGCAATTTGAAACCTTCATCCCGCATGAAGTAAGCATCCCCAGCTTTGTATTCCCACTGGTGATATCGTTTTTCCAGGCACTTACGAATCTCCTCTTTTGACATATTTTCATAATCAGGCCGATCACCGGTAAAACTATCGGTGAAAGCATACACTTCAAACGGTATCTGAATCTTATTACAGAACCATACCAATGACAAGGTCTGTTTAATCGTATTATGCAAATTATAGTGCATAGAAGCCGACCAATCAACCAACAGAATCAACCCGTGATTCTTTCCGTCATTAACAATGGCACGTTTCAGGAAGATATCTTCCGCATACTTGTAGGCATGGAGTTTATTGACATTAATCACACCAGTCCGTGAAACAGAAGTCCGTTTGTATTCTTCGGCCGCCTTTCTACGTTCAAATTCTTTCACCATGTAATTGATGATTTTTGAACTGGAAGACCGAAACCTATTATACAAGTTTTTCTGCTGTTGATAGAGATTCACATCAGGCAACTCACGGTATGAGTCCCGTTCGGTTCTCATATAATTGTAATTTTCCTGGGCTTCTTTCCAATATGCTTCCAAGAGATCCTTCATTTCCGTTCTGACACGTTTATGAGGAACAATGATGTTTTTCAGTATGGGTTTCGGCAGAGAGAAATAAGTCCG
>PBQF01000080.1 GCA_002724975.1 Parcubacteria group bacterium | reverse complement strand
TTGCCCCAGATCTTGATCCGCATAAAGTATGATCTAATCCTTGTATATAGCTTGCTTCCTTAGTTAATATATTATTAATCAAATTTTTTCGCCAACCTAACGTTAGAAAATTTAATAAATTTTTTAGACACTTTTTAATTCATTTTAGAGCACTATAATAACACTATTTTAATTATAATTTACTTGCTTCTATTTGACAAATCATTTGATTTGTCAATGTCAAATTCCCCTTTTGGAAAAGGTATTGAGCAAACCTGATCTAGATGATTTTTCACTACAATTTTAGCTCCAGAAATTCCATTAATCTTCAACAATTCAGGAAAAAATTCTTTATCAAAAAGGACTGGAACACCTAGAGTGCCGTCATATTCACTGGCGACAATTGGTTTTTTAAATAATAAATATGATTCAATAAGATGATCTATAGTTTTTGAAGTCAGGAAAAGTTGATCACACACAAGAAGTATAACAGCTTGAAGATTATTGTTGACACTTTCAATTTTCTCCAATCCTGCTCGGATAGAACATCCCATCCCCATTTTCCAATTTTGATTTATAACTATGTTAATAGGAAAGTTTAATATTTTTTTTTGTATTAATCTTGAATTTGCACCTAAAACGACAACTGTTTCATTAGATTTTGAATTTAATGTGCATTGGATTGTATGACCAAGTAGTGTAGAGTTCTTGTAGGGAATTAGTTGTTTTGGGGTCCCAAGACGTTTGGATTCACCAGCAGCTAAAATAATGGTACAAATTTTATAATTATCACTAAAATCTGAACACATAATTTTTTTTCTGATTATGCTTTGCACAATTAGGAAGTAGATTTTTTAATTTGTTATACATGACAATTATTTTTTTGTTCGTTTAATTATTTAGACACAAAGCTTTCACGAAAAATATTATATATTACTGGTAAGATAATTTTTTAAGTTAGAAACTCTATTCTTTAGTTCATCGATCTGTGTATCTTCAATTAATGACACACATATTCTTAATCCTTCTCTGGTAGAACCTGTAATACTTAAAGGTATTCCGGTCAATCCAAAAAGGAGTATATGATATAAGAGATTATCACCCGTCATATTTTTCCAGCAAATTGTAAAATAGAATCCATCTGCAATATTTTCGCCTAAATCATCTGCGTAAACAAGGTTAAAACCGTTAGAGAGAAATATTTCTTTTACTTTAACAGCTTTTTCTTCATACCAGTGAATTTTTTTTAGAAAATCATATTCACCTTTACACACGGCTTCTAGAATTGCAGCAAGTGCATGTTGTGTCCCTTGGGGTACACCGGCAGTTGTTGGATATATACCACCATGAACAAATGCATGACCTATTATTTCTGTATCGCTATATTTTTTTAAAGTTGGATATTTTTTCTTACTTAATTTTGGGGAAATTACAGTAAATCCTACACGCTGTCCTGCATAACTAAACATTTTGGAGCTGGACATTACAATAAAATAGTTGTCAGTATATTTTGAAACAGTTGGTTGAAAAGGTGGGGTACTGGATATGCTATAATCATATCGGAAATCCATACCAAAATATGAAATATCTTCAATGCAGATGACATCATATTTAGTTGCCAACTTACCAATCCCCTCAAGTTCTTCCTCTTTCAGACAAACCCATGTAGGGTTATTTGGGTTAGACCAAATTAAACCACCAATTCTACCAGAAGAAAAAATCCTTTCAATTTCTTTTAGTAGATCGTCACCTCTATAATGATAAAAATCAATTGATTCTGATTCTAATCCAAGGAATTTAGTTTGCAATTTATTCACTGGAAACCCCGGATCAAGGAAAAGAATAGTATTTGCTTCTTTTCTTCTTCGACCTGCAACCGCCATACTGATTAGACATCCTTGCATTGCTCCAACAGTAGGGATACAATTTTCCGGATAAACCTCCAAATTTAAAAATTTCTCGACAAAGAGAGTAATGGCTTTCTTTAATCTTGGGATACCATCAAATGGAGGATAAGTAGCTGGTAATTTTATATTTTCTTTCAGTATGCGGATTTCCTCATCAGGACCGATTCGGCTTGGAGATAAGCCGGGTATTCCAAATTCCATTCTAATAAATTTCACACCAGATTTTTTTTCAAAATCATTTATAAGAATGCCCAGTTCTCTAATACTGATCGTTTTTAAATTAACTCTATTTTCTTGCAACAATTGATCTAGAATATTAGCATTTAGTGGAAATATGTTATCTGTCATAATCACTGTTCCTATCTATTTATTGATTGGTGATAAAGCCCGAAGCTAAGAGAAAATAAATGGTTGTAGATTATTTGAAAAAATATAATCATTTCTACTTCGAACTCTGAGTTCTGGTATCCTTCTGGCTGATTGTCTCCCAACATTCTTCCAAAAATACATTAATCATTTGCTTTCGATATTTTAGTGGCATCAAATCATTATCAACCGCTTTACAGTGCTTCCGTGCTTGCTTAATAAGTAATTCAAGTGTTAGTAAATCCAATGATTCTTTAATTAATATTGGTGACATTGAAGCTCCGTTTAAGCATACTCGAACAATACCTGTTTTATTTACAGTTGCTGCTACGGTCAATGATGTAAAATCTAATGTTTTACGTAATCTTAGTTTTTTATACCACCATTTTACTGGGGAAAGAGACAGATGGATTTGGGTCAATATTGTTCCCTTGCTCAAATTATGAGATTTAATTCCACAAGGTAAATATAAATCTTTCACTAATCTATGTTCAACACCATTTAGTGATGTCAATACTGCCTTTGCATTAAGTGCGATAAGTGCTGTCGCTGCATCAGAAACATTTCTGGCATAACAATCATCTTTTCCTCCTGTTACTTGACAGATATCACCTACATCTCGCAAGCATGATCCTATACTGTCACGCCACCCCTTAGATTGATTGTAAAATGTACAGCGATTTTTTACTAATAGATTTCCACCAATAGTTGCAGTTTTTCTGAGTACTGGTGTGGCTACAGAATTTACAGATTTAGCAATAAGTGGAAAATTGTTCTGTATTTTTTTAGATACAAAAATTTCATCTAAAGTGGCCATTGCACCTAAGGATAATGTTCCATTTTTCATTGAAATAGTATTGATGTTATTAATTAAGCTTAAATCAATAATATGTTCATTAAGATCTAACTTCTGTTTACGATAAATCTGGATATCAGTTCCACCAGCAAAAAATGTATAATTATCATTATATTTATCTGCAATTGAGAGTGCATCTTCTATGGAGCTGGGAGTATGATAATATCCCATTATACTTTTTCCTTAAGTTTCTTTAGCACCTTATCTGGTGTGATTGGCAATTCCATCATTCTGACTCCAACTGCATCATATACGGCATTTCCAATCGATGGAAGTACTGGATGTATAGGACCTTCACCTGCTTCTTTTGCTCCATATGGACCTTCCGGGTCATTAGATTCAATAATCGTAATATCCATATCTGGCGTATCCACACTATAAGGAATTCGATAATCTAGAAAATTAGCATTCATTTGCTGTCCATTTTTATACCACATTTCCTCTGATACTGCTTGCCCTAACCCCATGTGTATACTACCTTCAATTTGTCCTTCTACAGATAACGGATTTAATGCTTTTCCACAATCATGAGCACCCCAGACTTTTACCACATTAACTTCCCCCGTCTTTGGATGAACATTAACTTCAGAAATAAATGCACCAAAGCTATATGCAGGACTTAATCCAGCTCCAGCCCCTTTGAATTTCCCGCCTAATTTTGGTGAAATATAGAAACCACTTTCAAGAAAAGCTCCACGCCCTGCCATAGCAATTTCAACGGCTTCCATCCAGCTTAAGTCCACGGATTTATTCTTTGTAATAACACGACAATCTTCGAAATATAAATCATTTACGGATACATTCTTTTCCTTAGCAATGGCAATTGCTATTTCATTTCTAAGGTTTGATGTAGCTGTTTTAGTAGCATTCCCAACCATAAATGTAACGCGACTGGAGTAGCTACCTAAATCAACGGGAGTAATTTTAGTATCTGCAACTTCTACCTGGACATATTCCATAGGAATACCTAATTCTTCAGCAGCAATTTGGACAAGCATAGTATCACTACCCTGCCCAATATCACTTGCACCACTGAATATAACAACACGCCCATCAAAATCTAATTTAGCATGAACTACTGTTTGTGGATACCTATTCCATAAAATGGGTAATGCAGAACCACTAATAAAAAATCCACATGCAACACCAAGTCCACTACCAAATGGCAACTTACCATACTTTTTATCCCAATCAGATTTTTCACGAACAGTATTAATACAGTCACGGATTCCATTACTAGTAATACGAAATTCACCAACTGTAAACGAATTCTCAGGTAAAAAATTCCTTTCTCTAAGTTCACATGGATCAATTTTTAAATCATAGGCCATCATATCTAACAGTGTTTCAACGGCATATCTTGGATTTACCGCACCATGTCCACGCATTGCTCCACATTGATGTTTATTAGTATAAGCACGTTGAGTTCTAAAACCGAATTTATCAATTTTATATGGGCCTTGTAATAAAACACCATTATAATAGGAAGTTACAACTCCAAAACTCCCATACGCACCTCCATCAATAATAATATCAGTATCCAATGCAGTTAGTTTTCCATCATCATCACAAGAAATTGACATGGACATTTCAGTTGGATGTCGTCCATGATGTGTAATAAATACCTCTTCACGAGAAAATGTGCATTTAACAGGACGTTTTGTTTTTATTGCAAGAAATGAAGTAATCATTTCATGTGGAAATGGATCGCTTTTTCCTCCAAACCCACCACCTAGAGATGGTTTCTTTACCTGAATCTTATGGAGGGGCAATTCGAGAACTTTTGACAGGTTAATATGCAAATAATGAGGCACTTGAGTGGCACTAATCACAGTAAGTGTTTCATCTCTATTCCATATAGCTAAAGTGGAATGGGGTTCGGTGAAGGCATGTGTGACTCCTGCAAATTTAAATTTACCGGTTTGTATATGGCTTGCAGATTTAATTTCCTTTTCAGGTTCATTAAAACGAAGTTCTGCAATTTTATGTATATTTTTATTATTTTTAGTATGTGGATGAATTTGTTCATCGGGCTCACATTTATGTAGTGAATCTTGTGGAGTAATGAATTCAGTAATAGATTCATATTCTATTTTAATTTTTTCTACTCCTAATTGGGCTGACTCAATAGTTTCTGCTGCGACAGCAGCCACAATTTCACCTTGATAACGCACCTTTTTAACCGCCATTGCAGTTTCATCTGGACTCGTTGGAAGAACTCCAAAAGAAATTGGTAAATCTTCTCCAGTGGCAATAGCTACTACTCCCGGGTATGATTCTGCCTCTGTTATGTCTAGTGATTTAATTTTTGCATGAGATTTGGTGCTTCGGAGAAAGCGAACAAATAGCATATTAGGAAATTTATAATCATCCGTATACATTGCCTGTCCAGTTGCTTTATCTATTGCATCAATAAATGGAGTTCGTCTCCCAATTGGACCCTTCATTTTTTCATCTCCTTGGATGCATTTTCCACTGCATCAATTATTTTTTTATACCCTGTACAGCGACATAAATTTCCTGATAAACTTTCTTTAATCTCCTTACGATTTACATCTGGATTTTCTTCCAAATATGGTACTGCTGTCATTACAACACCCGGGGTGCAGAAACCACATTGTAATCCACCATCTGAAACCAGATATTTTTGAACCAAATGAAGCGTTTCACCCCCGCTGATTCCTTCAATGGTAGTTATTTTTTTATTCGCGCATCGTAAAGTTGGTGTCATACAGGAAAGGACCGGCTTTCCATTTATAAGAACCGTACAGCTTCCACAAGATCCTTGATTACATCCTTCTTTGGTTCCGGTAAGATACAATTGTTCTCTAAGTGTAAATAAAAGTGTCTCATCAGCATTAACTAATAGTGAATGAGTATATCCATTAACAGTCAATTTTGTCTGTATCAAACTCATGTAATGTCCTGTTGTTTATTATTCATACTATACCTTTTAACAACATTGCGACCCCCTGTCCATGCCCAACACAAAGTGAAGCAATGCCGTACTCTGATTTTCTTTCTTTCATACTATGGGCTAGTGTAACTGCAATTCGTAAACCTGACATCCCAAGGGGATGTCCAAGCGCAACCGCACCACCATGAATATTTAATTTACTATCAGGAATTGTTAATTCTTTTTGGCAAGCCAAAACTTGTACTGCAAATGCCTCATTTATCTCAAACAGGTCAATATCATCTAATGACAAACCTGCTCTATCCAATAATTTATGGATTGCAATGACTGGCCCCAGCCCCATTCGTTCGGGATTAAGTCCAATAGTAACTGTATCACATATTTCTGCTAGTGGTGCTTCATTATAATGATTAAGCGTAGATGTATTCCCGATTAATGCCATACAAGCACCATCAGAAATACCAGAACTATTAGCAGCAGTTATTGTACCATTTTCTTTAAATACCGTTTTTAGGGTATCTAATAATTCAGGTGAAGAAAATCTGGGCTCTTGATCTTCTTTAATTTCATCGCCATTTGGCGAGAGTATAATCACTCTTTCTTTATCAACAAATCCAGATTCAACTGCGTCAAAATATTTATTATTTGAACATATAGAAAATTTATTTTGTGTATCTAAACCAATTTTAAAATCTTCTGCTAATTTTTCAGCAGTTAATCCCATATTAGTCCATTGAATATTATACCCTTTTAATAGATTTTGATGATATCCTAGTGAAGCAGTCATAGCAACGTGTCCCAAATGTTCGACTCCACCAACTAACATCTGATTATTAGTCCCAGATTTAATACTATCAGTTGCCATTTGTAGAGCGGTCAGACTTGAGGCACATAACCGATTTATGGTAGCCCCAGGAATCGAGTTTGGAAATCTACCTAATAATAAAATTAGACGTGCTAAATTTTTACCCTGTTCGAGATGCTGTCCAACGCAACCTAAATAAAAATCATCAATTTTATCTATGTCAAGATTAGTCCTATCAATCAGCGCATTTAGTACTTGGAGACATAGCTCATCTGCACGAATATCCTTTAATATTCCTTTTTCAGGATGTCCTCGTCCTATAGGAGAACGACAACCATCTATTAGATAGACTTGTTGCATAATTTCATTTATTATTAGTGTATACTTGCACCAACACTTTTTCCACCATCCACATGAATTACCTGTCCGTTGATAAATTTTGCTTCATCTGATGCTAAAAAACCAACTAGGTTTGCAATATCCTCTGGGTGACCAGCTTTTTTCATGGGTATTGTATTTTCTAATTTTTTAAATATTTCTGGATCCAGATTGCGTGTCATTGGTGTATCAATCAATCCTGGCGCAATTGCATTAACGGTAATATTGTTTCTCGCTAACTCCAAAGCAAGAGTACGAGTGAGGCTTACAAGACCTCCCTTAGATGCAGAATAATTGGATTGACCAAAATTCCCGAGCCAAGAACGTGATGAGATATTAACAATCCGGCCACTATTCTGTTTACGCATAATTGATGTAACCGCTCTGCACATAAGCCAGGGTCCTTTTAAGTTCACATTTATAACCGCATCAAAATCTTCTTCTTCTAATTTCCAAATAACGTTATCTCGAAGAATACCGGCATTGTTAACCAACACATCAACTGAACTGCTTTCAGACATCACATCAGAAATAAATAACTCAACATCATTATTATTTGTAACATCGCCAGTAACTAAAAATAAATTTTCATTATTAATCATATTGAATTCAGTTGGATTTTTTTTATCAATTACATAAACAACTGCAGCCTCATCTAAAAAATATTGTACAATAGATGCTCCTATCCCTCTAGCTCCACCAGTGACAATAATCGTTTTATTTTTAAATTTCATAATTACCTCTCTTTTACTCTAGCACCCTTTATACTCAGGAGGTCTTTTGCCCACAGATTGAAGACCAGCAAGTGCATCACCTGTCCTAAAAATGGTTTCAAGATAATCCAATTCCGATATGGGCCCCCTATACTCATTAACCAATCTTTCCACCGTTTGTATTGCAAGGGGAGCTTTAGTTCGAATTTTCCCAATGATTTTTTCCATTCCATCCGGAATTTCTTCTTTAAAAAATGAGTCTGCTGTTGTATTCTCAAAATAATTTGCTAATTTCAACCATTTCTCAGGAAGAGTTGCTGATTTTTTTTCTAATGAATCTAAATTTTCAACAATTGAAACCAATTCGTCCCAGGAAATGATTTTATCAATAAGTCCAATCTCTAATGCTTTTTGTGCAGAAAGAATTTGCCCAGTATATATTAGATATTTAGTAAGACCTTTGCCGATTCTCTTAATTGGGCGCTGTGTTCCACCTAAACCTGGATAAATACCAATGCCTGTTTCAGGAAATGCAAAAACAGCTTTATCTAATGCAACTATAACATCGGCTGTTAGAGCCAGTTCAAGACCCCCACCAAGAGCCAATCCATTTGCGACAACAACCACCTTCTTTTTTGACTTATCAATTCTTGTAAATAATTTTTGACCAGCAGTTGTAAAATCAACAATTTTGGGTATTGTATCTGCTTTAATATGATCAATAAAAAATTTGATATCCGCACCTGCAACAAATGCTTTTCCTTGTGCAGTAATCACAATATTTTTCAAGGATTTATTATTATCTAATTCATCAAACGCATCTGCCAATTGTGCAATCACTGTAGGATTCATTGCATTCATTCCTTCAGGGCGGTTGATAGTTATAATACCTGTATTTCCATTAATTTCATGACGTATAAAATCAGGTTTCCAATATTTAGAACGCACAGACTTTGGGATATTCACTTTCCATCTACTTGCCAAAGTACTAACCAGTTCTGTTGCCTTTTGTTCACCCAATATATGGTAACAATCTATTGGATTTTTCCTCCATTTAAGGCCAACACCTGCTCCACGATTAATATCACCAGCAGTGCACACGTCTTCATCCAGTAACTGTCCACAAACAAAAAGAGTAGTTGCCAGTAATCTATCAGAAATTTTCATAGAAATAGAGGAATCAATATTTGAGCAATCAGGTATGTTCCATGGTTCATTTTTCTCCATTTGAAGTTTTAATGTTTTTGCAGGTCTATAGAATTTTCCAAATGTATCTTCCAGCGTTTTCTGAGCATGATATGCAATAGGCACACCTGTTGCATTCATTAACGCAAAAGGACCCATACCACACCCAAAAATGCGCGTAGCAACTACATCAATTTCAGCTGGTTTCGCAATATTCTCTTCAAATAAACGTACTGCTTCATTAAGCCATGGAACAAAAAATCTATTCACAACGAATCCATGTGCATCCTTACATGTAATAGGATCTTTACCACATTGTTGCATAAACCACATACAAGAGTTGAATGTATTATCATTTGTCATATTACCTTTTACAACTTCTACTAATCGATTCTTGGCTGCATGATAGAAGAAATGTAAACCCAAAAATCGCTCAGGATATGTTACAGATTTTGCCAATTCCGTTACAGAAAATGATGATGTGTTTGTCGCCAAAATAGTTTCTGAATCTATAATATCACTTACCTGGCTGAATAAATCTTCTTTTATCTTTTTATTTTCAAAAACAGCTTCAATCACAATCTGACATTTTTTAAGGTCATTTAAATTTTTTGTAGTATGAATATTATTAATAATTTCCTGCATTATTTCTGGAGTAAAAATTCGTCTCTCCACACCCTCAGTAAGAACAGTTCTTATATTCTCCATCCCTTTATCCAGAAATTGGTCTTCTCTATCTACCATAAATACAGTAAATCCTTCTTGGGCAAATTTCTGTGTAAGAGCGGCCCCCATTGTACCAGCACCAATAATTCCAACATGTGTAATTTTTCTCATTATGAATCTTTCCAATTTGGTTTTCTTTTTTCTAAAAAAGAATCAATCCCTTCATTGGCATCGTATGTTTCCATAAGTTGTGTTGTATAAATTTCTGCTAGTTCATCCAATTTATTTGATAATGTTTCGTTGAACTGTGTTCGTACTGCCCGATTAGCATAACTCAGAGAAGATGCACTTTTAGGTAGGATATATTTTTCAATCCATACTTCTGCTTCCTGCAACATTATTTCCCGATTTTCAGAAAGTTTAGTTCCCAATCCTGAATCCATCACTTCTTCTGGTCCCATACTTCTACCGGTAAGTAGTAAATCATCGGCTTTAACTTGCCCCACTTTTATAGGTAGAATTAGAGATGCTGGAGGTGCAAATACTCCCAAAACAATTTCCGGTTGTCCCATTCGTGCAGATTTATCTAAAAATAAAAAATTACAGGCAATAGCTAATTCCATTCCTCCACCTAAACATTGGCCAGATACCATCGCCATAGTGGGTACAGAAAGACTCATAATGGCTTTGAACAAACCATGAAACTGCCGGAGCATTTGAGGTGCGTTTTCCTTCGTATGTTCAGGCACACTAGCACCGAAACTAAAATGATCCCCTGCCCCAACAAACTGAATAAGCTTCACATGTTGATCTATATTTTTAAGTTCAGTTTGGAGCTCTATCATCATTTCACCATCCAATACATTAGCTTTAGGTGAATTCAATGTAAAGAGCACTACCTGTCCATTATATTTTTCTTCTCTGATAATTTTATTCATCTAATACCTTATTGGGGTAAAATGTTCTCTAACATTTTTTCATTCCAGGGTTCACCATTAGCCAACATTTGACGGAGTTTTACAAAATCAATCTCACGATTTCCTTTTGGACCTTCATTAAATGCTCTAAAACCTGCTCGACCTTCAGTCATCATATTAAGTGCAAGCCAGTCTCTATTACTTTCTTTATTCTTATCCCAATGCTCTAATTTTTTCTTACGAATTGAATTAATTGTCTTGCTCAAACAATTTGGGAAGGTCATCATTAGATTTGTACACATTCTATCAACAGCAGCATCTAAAAGTGATAAATCCATCTCACCCGTTTTCAATAACGCCTTCGCTTCCGCATTATCAGTTGTAATAAAGGATAAAGTATTAATAGTCTTGCAAGATATATTTCTCACATATGGGTTGATCATAAATTCACCATCTACCTTAAATGCAGGAACAATTTCTGATAGAAGACCATAGCGAAATGCTTCGTGAGCACTCCATGGAGCACAGGCAGCGCAGGAGTACATAGCTCTCTCAATACCAACAAATAATTGAAGAAAATCTGTAGAACCTCCATCAGGAGCACTACCATGTTTTGGCCCTGCCTGACCAAAACGAGCCATGTCCTGTGCGATAGAAAAATCACATGCCATTCCAATTTCCTGACCACCAGCAATACGCATCCCATTTACACGATTAATAACGGGTTTATCGCACATTAAAATTGAGGACACCATATCGTTAAACAAACGCATATACTGTTTGTATTCCTGTGGATTTCCAGCATAATATTCAGCATATTCTTTGGTATTTCCTCCTGTGCAGAATGCTTTATCACCGACTCCAGTAAAGACAACTGCCACAACCGATCTATCATTAGATGCTCTACGGAATGCTAAAATAATCTCTTTTACTGCATCTGTTGTATAGGAATTAAACTGTTTGGGGTTATTTATAAATATCCAGGCGTTATGTAATCCATCAACCAGATTTCCATCCGTATCCAAACAAGGCCTAAGTTCATAGATAATCTCTTTAAAAACAGTTTCTGTTAAATTATGGTTTTTCAATGTTGTGGTCATAAGTTCTCCTTGAATTTACACCGAGGTATAAATCTCAGTGATAAGTGTATATTATTAAGGTGTAAGCACACTTCGTTTTGTTAGTTTATTATCTAAAGTTTGTTGAAAAATATTATTAATATTCTCCATCGGAAATAACTCTGTAAATGGTTTTATTTTGAGTTTTCCTTCAGCAACAAGGTTTATTACATCTGTATATAATTCCGGTTTACATCCCCATGTACCAATAATATTAGCATCGAATGCCATAAGATTACTGAGTCGCACCTCCAATTTATCCATTGTAAAACCAACAATGGATAATGTAGAAGCAATTCCCATGAGTGCAAATGCAAGTTCCTGTCCTGGTTTAGTTCCAGACATCTCATAGATTTTCCATCGATTTATTGGAGCAGCCATTTCTCTACATTTTTTCTTTACAGCATTTTTGATATCTTTAAATCCCATCCCTGATGTATTAATATAATTTTCAATCCCAATTTGTGTTAATTGGTCTAATTTGTTTTGGGAAACATCAAGAGCTACCACTTCCCCCCCCCATATTTTGGCAATTTGTGCTGCATAAATACCCACACCTCCAACACCAATGATAATAGCAAAATCACCCTCCTGAATTCCACTTTTCAGCATTACCTGATAGGGTGTAGAAACCGCATCAGCAATAACCGCCAATTCTGCTAATGAGTGATTCTCTAAGGCGGAATCTGCAACTACTGATAAATATTTTGAAGGAGTAACAATATGAGAAGAAAAACCACCATTAAAATCATTACCGGGCATCTTCTGTTTTTGGCAAATATTACTACGATTTATTTTGCATAAATCACATTCTCCGCAGGGCATAACAGCTGGAATAATCACAGATTTACCCTCTAAATTAGATGGGCCTTTTTCCACAACCCCACTTATTTCATGTCCAAGCACCAATGGAAGCTCATGCTTTGTGGGAACACCATAATGCCAAAAACTTAAATCTGTATGACATACACCACAACCAGATATTTTAACCAGCGCATCATCATCAATTAATTCAGGTATTGGTTTTTCTATAAACTCAAACGGTTTGTCTTTAGCTATCATTTGCCAGGATTGCATTGTAATCAAAATATTCTCCTATACTTTCACAGCTACTTGCATTTATCTAATACTTTCAATTAATATGGATGTTCCCTGCCCCCCACCTATACATGCAGAGGCAATTCCATATTTTTTACCTCTTCTTTTAAGTTCTAAAGCTAACGTGTGAGTCAAACGAGCTCCTGTTGCAGCAAGTGGATGACCAATAGCAATCGCACCACCATTTACATTTAGTTTTTTTCTATCCAATTTTAATTCTCTTTCTACTGCAACAATCTGTGCTCCAAAAGCTTCATTAATTTCAAATAAATCAATGTCATCTAATGATAATCCAGCTCTATCTAATACATTTCGTATTGCCGGTGCAGGACCGATTCCCATTAACTGCGGTTCAACACCCGCTGAAGCTGAAGCTACAATCCTTGCCAATGGAGTTAATCCTTTTGATTTTATAACATCACCAGAGGCAACAACCACCGATGCCGCGCCATCTACAATTCCACTGGAATTTCCAGCTGTTTGCACACCATTTTTGGAAAATGTTGGATTTAAACTCTGCAATTGCTCCATATTGGTTTCTCTAATATTTTCATCATAATCCAATCCCCCCTTCTTACTTGGAATAGTTCTGATTTTTCGTGGACTCAATCCTTCAGTTTCAATTACTCCGGAATGTATTTGTACAATTTCTTCTGCAAGGATGCCATTATTTAGTTTTTCAACTGCCAGTGAATGAGATCTCAAAGCAAATTCATCCACATCATCTCTAGAGATATTATATTTTTTAGCTAAATTTTCAGCGGTTTGTCCCATTGAACATTTTCCTGCAGAATCATATAAACCTTCAAATAGCATATCTCCAAACTTCAAACCACCTAATCGATAACCCATTCTGTTTCCGAATGAAGAAGTAGGGGTAAGTGTCATATTTTCTGCTCCTCCGGCTAACACAATACTTGCTTTTTCTAATACTATTTGTTCCGCACCAGATATAATAGATTCAAAACCTGAACCACAAATACGCTGTACCAATAAAGCTGGTACTGTTGAGGGAATTCCACAATATAATCCTACATGCCGTGGAATATAAATCGCATCAAAACTGGCTTGTATAATATTAGCATATACAACATGATCAATATCTGCGGGTTTAACTGCTGATTTTTTTATTGCTGTTCTGCTAGCAATAATACCTAAATCTGTAGGAGATACTGCACCGAGAGAACCCATGAATTTGCCAAAAGGTGTTCTAGCGCCGTTTACTAGATAAATATCATCGTAATTGCATGCAAAATTAGGTTTCATTATTGACTCCTATTATTATTCGAATATTCTAGTAGATGAATTAATGCAGTAACTGACTGATTAAATGGTGTTGGCAAATAATGTTTTTGACCATATTTAACGATTTTGCCATTTAAAAAATCAATCTCAGTATCTCTGCCAGATTCAAAATCAATCAACATTGATGGTTTATGTTGTCCTGTTTTTTTTAAATATTGAATACAGAATTGTCTAAAATTCTTTCCTAATTCAATACCCTCCATATCAGCAACTTTTATAGATTCATCAATAATTCCTTCAACCAATTTAAATGTTTTTGGAAAACTCATTACATCTTTCATAGTCTTTTGAGTAATTGCGCATATAGGACTTATTGCTGCATTTAATATAGCTTTTCTCCAAACGTAATTTTGTATATTTTTGGACACCTTCGTTTCTATACCAGTAGAACTTAATAATTCTGATAATTTCTTAGCCATGTGATCAGCTTGTGGCAACATAGCTGCTACATAATTAGGGGGGTTGAAAAAACTAACATTAACAGTATTATCATTATTGATATTACCTGCGTAGTTTATGACCATCCTTAAAGTTTTATCCTCACCACATACTTTCGAGACTTTTAGTTCATTGCCAATTCCATTTTGCGCACAAAGTACGTACATTTTATCAGTTGCAATATCCAAAAGTTCTACAAGCACTTGATCTAAAGCTGTTACTTTTACAGCAATTATTACAAGATCAACATCATATTTTTTCAGTTGGTGTAGTGAAGAACACGTTTCTTTAACTTGAATATGCTTATTAATGCTATGTTTTAATACTATTCCATTTTTCTTTATTTCATTAATTCTATCAGAACCATTGTCACAAACAACTACATAGACCCCAGCTTCAATTAAATGGGCGGCTAATATAGATCCCACAGGCCCCATACCAATAACTCCAATTTTCATTTTATTTATCTATTTGTTCATAACCAGGTCATTCCAGTAAAATATTTATTACTAGTCAACACTAATAATATAAGATTGTTCTTTATTAACATCACTTGATTGATAGAGGGATTCAATTTCTACATTAAATACTTTTCCAACAATATTAGGTGCTAATTTCAGTGATGGAGTTAGCTCCCCGCTTTCAATACTTAACTCATAATCTAATATTCGAGCCTTTTTTAGTTTAGAATATTTAGTATCAATAGATGTATTCCATTCGCCCAAACAATTTTTAAGACATTTCGCATATTCATCCAGATTTATCGGACATTTACAGCCCTTCATTAATTGGGTCTTATCAGAGATTTCCTTGAACATTTCCTTATTAGGGAAAACCAATACAATAGGATAATCTTTTCCACTTCCGGAAACAAAGCAATGAGTCATATATGCACAGTCCCTATAAAGTATATTTTCAATTTCCGTAGGAATAATTTTTTCGGCATTTGATAATTTGAAAATTCTATCTATGCGTGATATCAACTTTAAGCCCGTGTCAGTAATTTTACCAACATCTCCTGTTGAGAACCATCTATCATTTGACAAAACTTTTTCAGTTTCCTCAGGATTATTATAATAACCATGCATAACATTAGGGCCCTTTACTAATATTTCATTTTCTTTAGAAAGTTTTATCGATATCCCTGGAATAGGTTTACCAACGACCCCCACTTCTCTTTGTAATTTAGGATTTGTTATTGTACAGCATGGGGATGTTTCTGTTAATCCCCATCCCTCGTAAACAGGTATATTATTTGCATCGAACATATCGGATATATTTTCAGGGAGTGGAGCTGCAGCTGTAAATACAAATTTAAGTTCATCGTGGAAAATTAATTTCTTTAACTCTTTATTTTGAGACATTAATGTAGTTAATGCTTGATATATTCTAGGTACACTGAAAAATACTGTTGGTTTTACACTTTTCCAATTCGATATCATTTTATTCATATCTTTACCGTAGCTATCATCCAAAGATAATGTGGACCCACTACAAATTGCTGAATACTTTTCAAAAATTCCACCAAAACTATGATGCCAGGGTAGATAAGATAGAAATCTATCGGAATTATCCAAATTCCATAAAACTTTCATCGCAGATTGCTGAGATAAAATATTCCCATGGGTAAGTTCAACTAATTTGGGGTTACCCATAGTGCCAGATGTATACATCTTCAAACAAACTGCGTTGGGATCAATATCAAGCCCTTGTAACTCTTGATTAGTTTTAGAAGTCGAAAATATATCATTAATACTTATTAGATTTACTGATTGTTTGTTTATTTCATCAAAATATATAATTTTTTTGAATTTTTTCAGGTTATCAAGTTTCGATAATTGGATTTCATCAGCTACAGCAATATAGTCGGCCTCACAAAAATCTATGAGTATATTTGCAATATCCGAAAAATATCCAGAGAAAATAGGTATAAAACATCCCCCCATTGACATAACAGCAAATTCGAGTTCAAGCATTTCCTTCCTGTTTTGGGATAAGATTGCTAAGCTATCACCCTCTTTAAATCCAATGGAATGAAGATATGTCTGTATACAGGAAATGTTTTGAATAAATTGATGCCACTTCAATGGCTTATATTCATTATCACTTATTTCCTGATAAATAATATTATCGGAATATTTCTCCAAATTAACTGCAAGCATTTGCATCAAATTTTTTGGATATTCAGGTAGAACTATTTTACTATTATAGATATTTTTCATGTAATATAGTTTTTCTAATTATACCATTCTAATAACTTCTTTACTATTTTTTAAGGACTGAATAAAATCATCCAATTGTCTGGTTATCCTATCCTCATCAAAGAAACGGGCATCTACCATATCGGCTTCAATTAATACTGTAGGAATTCCGGCTTCTTCGTATCCTGGTAATCGTCTTTTAACATAGCTATTCCAGATTCCACAGCTATTATTCCAATGAGCAACAATTCCATCAGCTTTATAATCAGACACCATATCTAAAGTCCAATTTAAAATCCAATCTTTCGATCTATTCATAGTATTCCAAGCATATCTTTTAACAAGTGAATTCATTGCGTTATTAGCATCAAAGTTAAACCACCAACTATGCGTATATGTACTTGCAACAAAAACGACATTCCTTTCTTCACAAAATTGGGCCAGCCAATTTTTCCTAGGCCAAATTGGAATTGCATCCCAAACCAAACGGATTTCTTCATTCGGAATAGCATGAATTTTATTTGCTATACGTTCTTCAAGTTCATCTAAAAGAGATGCATAATAAGCTGTGCATTCCTTTGTCCCTCTTGCTATTACAATTGGAGCCATTGCCGTAAATGCATCTAAATCAGTCCATGGAGCAGGTTTTCTTTTTGATAACTGAAGACACTTCTGCCATAGCTGATTTGCCTTATTTGACTCTTCTACAATTTCAATTAACTTTTTTTCATCATAGGTTAGATGAAAACGAGAACAAATTTCTTTGACATGATTTTCTATCTGTTTTTTAAAATCATCTAATTCTTCTTGAGTATGCTCTTCTTTTTTTGTTAATGAAGGGGCCCTTAACACATAATGAGGGACATCTTTGTTCTGTTTTAAAAAAATATCTTGTACTATATCACCCCATCTCTCAACCACAGAACACTGACTGTTACAAGCATAAAACATATCTGCATCAGGAAGACCATTGATAGGAGATTCACTCTCACTAAGCAATATCCCTATATCACTTAGAGCATATTTGCAGAGTTTAGGTGAGCGTAATCCATTGTTTTCTGAAATTTCTATTGGATCTTCACTGTATGGATGATCAGGATTTCTGTTTGGAGAAAGTGCACCTAGAATTGCCGCATGGTTTTCAGGATATACAGGAATGATATCCATAGCCATAAGTACTTCTGTAGGCGCAAATGCTGAACACCAGGCAATTTTTTTTCCACTTGTTTTGACTTTATCGTAAAATGAAAATATATCAAATGTTGTTTTTATTTTTTGCATAATATCCCTTATATCAACTATTAGTTATTCAGCTTACGAGTCCATATTGTTTTCATTTCATCACTGCAAGACATATAACAGGCATCACAATTCGATCCCATGGGTTTGTCTTGCTCTATTAAAGGTTCAAGATGAACTTCCCTCCTTAATGATTTAAATAAATCTATTGCTTCTGATAGTCTTGGCTCGCTACACGTAAATTGTTTTTCCCATCCATCAGATTTAAGCTTATCCTTGTTTGAGGGTGATATATCACACACGTTACTCACGCCAGCAGTTACAATTACCTTCATTCTTTGGAGTGCCAATGTAGCTGCTCCTACTGCTGTAGTAAACTGTACTAAATCACCCTCTGGAACATTTAGAATGCCATCTTCAAGCTGATCTTCTAATAATTTAATCATGGAGGGGAATCGCATAATACCCCCAGAGAGCGTAACGTTAGGTTCCATTTTTACTCGTTTCAAAAGTTGTATTGCACGTTTTACCAGAGAAGACATCGCACCATACATAATATCAGATGGTGCAGAGCCTAATGAAAGTTGATTAATAACTTCAGATTCAGCAAATACAGCGCAAACTCCGGAAATTGGAACTGTTTCTTTTGATGTTAACACAAGCGGTCCAATCTCTTCAGTATCATATCCCATATACCGTGCTGTTTTTTCTAAAAATGCACCAGTTCCAGCAGCGCATTTATCATTCAACCTAAATGACTTTACTTTTACATTTTCGTCTAATCGGCTGGCTTTCATTGTTTGTCCACCAATATCCAAAACGGTCATAGTCCCTGGAAATAACAGGTTAGACCCTCTCGCAGTTGAAGTTAAATCAGTTACAGTTAAATCACAATAATCGACTCTGTGTCTTCCATATCCTGTAGCAATAATATAACCAATATCATCCTCAGACAATCCTGAAGATAATAAGACATTATCAAACACTTTTCGTGAAACCTCAGTTAGTTTGAATCCAGTTGGTAATATATCCTTACCCATAATTTCATTATCAGGCGATAATAAAACCACTTTGGTATAGGTTGAACCCACGTCAATTCCAGCTACATATTTCATTCTATTGTTTCCCTTAAAGGAATCCTGCTTTCAAAAATGTGGTCTAGGGCAAACATTGCAGCGCCTAATGCACCCATATACGGTGAATCATCACTTACATTCATTTTCATCCCTAATACTCTATTTAATACTTCAATCATTCCTATATTTTTTGCAACTCCACCAGTAAATGTTATCTGATCTGTAATTCCAACTCTGCGGAGCAGTGAAACAGAACGAGAAGCTATGGAGGAATGAACACCCATTAAGATATCTTGAATTTTTTTACCTTTACCCAACCAGGAAAGAACCTCAGTTTCTGCAAATACTGTACAGGTAGTACTGATCTTTACAGGTTTTTTGGATTGTAATGCAGTTGGTCCTAAATCATCAATAGGAATATCCAATGCAATTGAAGCTGCACCTAGAAATCTGCCTGTTCCAGCAGCGCATTTATCATTCATGCAAAAGTCAATTATTTCGCCGTTTTCACTAATACTTATTGCTTTAGTATCCTGGCCACCCATATCTAAAACAGTTCGTGTATTCGGAAATATATGAACGGCTCCACGCCCATGACAACTGATTTCCGTTACTTGTGCATTACCAAACGTAACCTTATATCTTCCATATCCCGTACCTATGACATAGGCTACTTCTTCTTCACGTAGGTTTCCATCTTCCAGTGCTATTAGAAATGCTTTTTCTGCCGCCTTAACAACGTTTGCTCCAGTTTCAATTAATGAACGGCTTACAATCTTGCTATCTTCATCAATTATTACTGCTTTGGTTTGTGTCGATCCAACATCAACTCCTGCTCCATATGCCATATTATACCTCTCCTACCGCTTCTCTTGACTTCCGCGATGCTAATCCCTCGAAAAATGCATCAATTCTATTTTTCATTTGTGCTTCTGCAACAACCCGTTTATCCATCATATCAGATTCAATAAATAACGTTTGAATATCTTTCATTTCCATTAATGCTCGTCTGTTATCAGCTAATCCAGTAGATACCGTTCTACAACTTTTAATAGGATGATAAACAACCCCATCTAAAGAAAAATCGTCAATCATTTTAGCCATTGGAATTTCAGGATTAAACATTGAGTCCATGGCATCTCGTACACTAATCAAAATACCCTGTGCCAGCGATTCTATTGGATTTTTTAAATCGTATACTGATCCCAAGTTTGCACCACCTGTCGCAAACCAAAGGTAGGTAGATGTTACAAATGTACCTCCCCACTCAGTGAACATTTCATTAAATCGTCTAAATATAGGATAGCATGGAACCCCAATGAAACTCAACCTATATTTTTCATCCGTCAGAGTGCCAATACCATTTTCAGACATATATTCAAGCTCCTCAACAAGATCATTGAAATATTTAACACCTTCTGGAGTGCCTCTAAAAGTATTTGCAACACCCAAATAAATGGTACCATCAGTAAGTGCATTAAATAGTGATGGCTTGCTTTTATTTAAATCGAGTATTCGTTTAAAACAACTACTCATTTTATTGGCATTATTCATGATTTCACGTAGTTTATCAATATCAAACTTAATACCAGTAATTTTTTCACATAGTTCAATCAGTTCTTCCAATTGAGCAACAATATATTTTTTTTCTCTTTCAAATTGTTCTGAACCAGGCATACTAGGATTACCTGCCTGGCGAGTTGCAGGCACATCAATAGTAAACATTGGTGTTCCATGCATTCTTTCCCAAATTTCACCCCATTTCAAATAGGTGTTACATGCATTTGTTAAGACTGCAATGCTGGGTTTTGGAATACGTCCCATTGGATGTTCACCCCCACGAAGTTGCATTGCAACATCCGCTTTAACATATCCACAAATATCTGGTGAATATCCATAGTCCTCCGCTTCATTTAGATAATCATCTGAAACATGGCGTACAGCTGTTTGCAGAGAATTTATTTCAGGGAATACCATTGGTAAATCAAATACTCTAAGAATTTCAGCCATACTTCCCATAACAAAAACATATGCTGCTGGATTACCTGTCTCGGCTGATTTTGAAAGTTCACTAAACCAATCCCGAAATAGCTTTGCGCCATCACGGTTACCTCGTCCAAGTATATTTTTCGCATCATTCATCTTTATATCCTTAATCAAAAATTATATTTTCAACAAATGTCTCAAGCTGAATTTCAAGATGATCAAAGCTGGTCATATTCTCTTCAAATTCACTCATAAAGTATGGAATATCAGCTTCATCTAGGGTATGAGTATAGGTTACTTGTTCTTCTAACCCCGGTTCGCACATTTTTGCTGCAGTAATAATCGCAGCTTCTGCATTCGAACTATTAATCCTTTCCATTAACATATCTTCTTTTAATTTTCTTAAATCATGTTGTACAGGACTATATGAAGATTTATTAATGTATGCATCTGCCAAACCTTTTAAAGGATCTGAATCGTTAACATCATCTAATATCCACCGTAATCCAATTAGTAAATCATCATCGACAACATAACATGAACGTCCAATAGTTCTTAGCATATCAAGGGGTGGTTGTTCACAAAATCCACCTTCGAATACCACCTTAATTTTATCCTGTTTCTTTGCTTTTCTATTATCCAGCATTGGAAGTACTGTTTCTAAGAGTTCATTATGCTCCTCACGAGGAATCATGCAACCAATTCGTGTTAATACATATGCCTCATTTATAGATACAAGCCATGGAGATTGACGTTTGATATCGTATAATTTTCGTAGAAGAAAACGATTTTTATTAAAAACCGAAATTGAATATTTTAAATCATCATCAGAAATTGTCGTACCAGCAATTTTTTCGATTGTTTCTTTGAGACGTTCATATTCATCACGTAAATATTGTACAGAATATTTAGAATTTGGGTTCTGTGGTAAATATAAAATTTGACATGGATATTCAAAATTACGTCCCCATACTGACCCAAGATTTCGTGCAGCATCACATATTGGATGGGTAACAAACATATCCAGCTCTAATCTTTCACTGAGCACCTGTTCAAGTGATGTTTTTAAAATTGAACATAGATAAGACCCAAATCGACTATCTGCATGCCTACATTCAACAGATGAACCACAGATTTTCAATGGTAACATTCCAGCAGCATGTGCTATTTCTTCTGGGAAATATACTTGGAAATGACCCAAGATTTTACCACCATTTTTTCTCCATTTTTTGGCTGTTGGCATTTCAGTATCTTCTACCATTTCTTGGCACAACCATAGAATTTCTTCTAGAGATTGATTCTTCCATTCATCAAAAACTAATGAACTGCTCATATTTTCCCTTTTTAATCCAACAAAATCTAATTAATGTTTTTTTAAGTTTTTTTATTAGAGATTAATTATAATAACTAAAATTCATGTCTAATGCGTTGATTATGCTTTTTTTAATTTCTGCAAATGATTTTACTGGCCAATACATTATTATTAATTATTTTCCTTTGTTTTAATACAGCATCCTAAACAAAATTTTAACTTGTTATAAAAAACCTAAAATACCAATCAATTTCATATTATATTAGGATATTAATATCTTAATATAGTATATTGTTGCATATAAATAAAAGTAAAAACATTAAGGAGCATATATGTCATTTGGAGCCCCAGAAATTATTATAATATTTCTTGTAATATTATTATTGTTCGGAGGAAAAAGGCTGCCTGAGCTAGCAAAAGGTATGGGCAGAGGGATTAAAGAATTTAGGAAAGCCACAAAGGATGTCTCAGAAGGAATGGACTTTACAGCCGAAAACAAGGATTAAATAATTATTAATGAATTTTCGAATTGAATCTTAAATATACAATCCTAGCTTAATATAGGGATGAATACATAAGAATATAGCAAATCGAAATATATTTAACTTGTTACTAAAAACAATAATTTAAAAGGACATAAATATGAAAATAATATTAATAATTATCTCAATGATGTATTCATTTATTTTTTCAGGTACTTTAACTGGAAATATTAAATATGAAGGGGAATTACCAAATAAAAAATTACTTAAAATGGACTCTGACCCTATATGCGGAAATGCACATAGCAGCGATATGTTTAATGAAAGCTTTATTGTAGATGATAAAAATAATCTGCAAAATGTATTAGTATGGATAAAAAATATTGATTATACAGGGGCATCTCCAGTAGAAAAAAAAATTATCGATCAAATAGGCTGTATATATCAAC
>PBQF01000079.1 GCA_002724975.1 Parcubacteria group bacterium | reverse complement strand
TAAAAAAATGCGAGAAATCAAATCTGTTTCTGCGTCTGAGTTACAATCTGTTTGGAACCATTCTTCTGAGGAAGGTAAGCATCCTTTTAATCTATTAGACGAACTAGGTACTCTTGCACAACAAATATATGACACTTTAATCACAAATGCTAAAATAGTAAGTAGAATACAGCACTTTGTTGCTAATGAATTAATGGATAACTTGAATAGTAAAACCTATACTTTGTCGTCAGCTAGTAAAATGAAATATATAGATAATGCGGTGTGGATTTACACAGGTTTAATTATTGGTTCTCTGTTTAATCAAGCTTTTAGCACTTAGATAACCTTTTAGAATATAATATGAAAACTGGAGCTCGTTTTTCACACTTAAATGGATATGAATGGTTAATGGTACATGAGCCTGACATTTGGGATGAGGTTGAGCAGGTAATTCATAATATAGATGCTAGCAAATGCAAAACAAAGATAAGTAAAGAGAAATCAATGAAAGGCAAACTGCTCTACTCACCAGAAGATTTAAATAAGGCTTTTAAAGCAGAATTCAACAAGCGAGGATGGGAAGAACAAAGAACAGATTATTGGGTTACGGATGATTACAAACTGATAAATAAAACATTGCATGAACCAGCTAATAGACAGAAAGAACTAATTGAAGAATGTGGAAAAACTCCAATCAAGTCTTATAATCAGACAGATTTTGTAAGGAACAAGGTTGCTGTTGAGGTTCAACTTGCCAAATACAGTTTTATTCCATACGATATGTTTGTAAAACATCTATCTTTTTATATTGGAAATATAATTGATGTAGGCATCGAAATCGTTCCCATGAAGGTATTACAATCACAGATGTCATCAGGACCGGGATACTATGAAAGTGCTTTGTATGATTTGGCTAGACAAGGTAGGACTTCTCCACCTGTGCCTCTTATTCTTATAGGGGTGGAACCATAACTTGTGTTTAGATTAATTGTGAAAGTGTTCACACCCCACCCCAAACCACATCTCACCAGTAACATCCTTGTTTATCCTGATGCTATCATTCTTCATAAACATCATTCACATATCAAGCGTAATTAGGAGGTAAATCTAAGATGCCGTACCTTCTCTAAAGTTACCTTACCAATTCTTTCAACTTATCTACAATCCAAATCATGCCTTCTGTATCTAATGCGCAGTATTTCTCTAAATCTTCCCTGATTTTCATTTTTTCTTTTTCTGCCACATTATTAGAGATGACATCTAAGAAGGCAAGGCTCGCTTCCATGCCATCTGATATGTCCAGATGGTCATAATTTGTTCCGGTTAAAACTGGCAGAACATTCTTAATAGATGCACTCCCTTTCTGCTTTGCATCATAGTAATGAAAAGACCTGAAAGGTACCAGTAAATCAATTATTCTATCATTCAAACCCTCTACCCAATTGTTATACTTTGGAAGAAAAGTTGCAAGTCTATTTAAAACACCTTTTTCAAAGTCCATTTTATATACCACTATACTGCCACTATTACCCAGTACTTTTTTCAATGATGCTATAAACTCGTTCCTTGGGTCATCAGTTCCATCTGCCAGGAAGGAATGGTGTTTTGCTGTCGCATTGTCTTTTTCAACAACGTGCAGTGAAAACTGAAATGGGATTTGCTGATAAGGCTTTGTACCATTAAATGGTGGTATGGCACTACTGAATGTCTCAAAGTCCATGTAATATAAAGGATATTGCAAGGTATTTAGAAATTGTCTGATAGCTTTCTTTTCAATATATGGCTTTCCGTTAATCTCGCAATTTCTCTGGATCTCCTGTTTTCCATTCAATGGAAAATCATCTGGGATATCCTTGAAGGTGTAGATACCTTTCTCAAGCAACGTAAACGCTTTCTTTTTTTCACCATACATTTCAAAGACATTGTTTTCAGGTAGAAAATCCCAGCACTCTTCTTTCAAAGGGCAATCATAGGGGCTACTGCATTGTTCACCTATGTTGACGGCAGAACACTTTCTAGCAACAATAGCACTGAACAGGTTATCTATTCGTTTCTGTATGCCATTCATTGCTTCATCTACTTCCACTGTTATATCTGTAGAGGTTAATAAGCCCTTAGGGTCAATTTCAGACTGTTTGATGTACATGTTGTTGATGTGCAGAAGATAACAGTTCCTAATCTTCAGGCCGTACTTCTCACAACAATATCTCTGAAAGGAAACATCATGAATATCTACACCCTTAACTTTGGTAGAACTCTTGACTTCAATAATATCCCACTCATCTTTACTAACAGGTTTTAGAACATCAATCCTGGAAAAAGTATTATCAACCATGAACCCGGCTTCAAATAGTGGTTTGCGTTTATTGAGAAGTTCTTCAGTCTGTCTGAGGTTGTCCTTGAAGTCATCGGCAGGGATGTCGATGCCATCGGGAAACAGTTTCTTGGCCCACTCACCTACTAAATGCCCCTGATCGATTCTATGTTGAGTAGACGTGTCTGGCTCAGGTATCCTATCTGGTTCATTAAGCATAACCCATAAATACTTGAAGCATTGCAATCCATCAAGGTAATCGGATTTTGTCAGTAATTTTTTTCTAGCCATAAACAGTTATTCCAGAAGACGGTTTGTAGATTAAATATCTATATAGGATGGATTTTAACAATTTAAGAGGCAGAATGCATATCAATAAAATATCTTGCCTACTTGTAGATTACAAATGAAGATATAATAATTTATTAAGGATGTAAATGGTTCAACCTTGATTTATTCAATGTGGAGTGGATACTTTGAGAATGAGAAACCATTCTGGGACGAATACGGTATTTCTCCCATACACGTCCACACCACAGTGGACATGCAAACGTTAAGCAATTGAAGGAATTTACCAGTGCGCTTAATCCTGTAATAATCATACCTATCCATACCCTATCACCAGAAAGGTTTACAGAGTATTTTGGCAGGGAAGCCAGAATGCTTTCTGACGGAAAATTAACCAAACTGTAAATCCTGATGTATAAATTTCCTCTTGATTTCAGTAGTTACCGGAGTATTATAAACCCTAGAATTTCCACATTCTACATGATTACATGCCACACAGTCATATATGCCATCAAGTAATCTATTTTAACAGCTATCTGATTATTACTTTACCAATTGAAAGTTTTTGCTGGAGGGCCATATGTTTAATTTTAAAAATGTTAAAGTTGGTTCAGTTGATTTAGATTTGACGAATCCGAGGATTGCCAGAATAATGGACATTTACCCAAATCCTACTTCAGAGCAAATAGCTCTTGCACTTGGTTCTCATAGTACAGAAGAGGAAAGTAATACAGGTCCAAGCTATAATACTTTAGTGCAGTCCATCAAAACAAATGGTGGGATTATCCATCCAATAATTGTGAATGAAAAACCTGATGGAACAATGATAGTAATTGAAGGTAACACTAGGGTTCTGATTTATAAAGAGTTTAGTGATAATCAATATTCTGGGAATTGGGATATAATTCCCGCGATGGTTTACGATGATATGAGTATTGAGCAGATAGATGCAATCAGATTACAGGCACATTTAGTTGGTACAAGAGCGTGGGACCCCTACTCAAAAGCGAAATACCTAGAAAATCTCTGGAATAAACAACATCTTACGACAGAACAGATTGTTGATTATTGTGGTGGAGATAAAAGAGAAGTAACCAATTATATTGCAGCATACGAAGATATGGAAGAATTTTATAGGAATATTGTTGATGAAGGTGAATTTGACCCAACCCGTTTTTCTGCCTTTGTTGAATTACAACAGTCAAGAGTAAAAGATGCTCTGGTTCATACAGGATTTTCTAAGGCAGATTTTGCAAAATGGGTTCATGAAAAGAAATTATTTCCTTTAAGCACTGTAAGAGCGTTACCAAGAATACTCCGCAACCAGCAAAGTAAAGATACATTTATTCGGTCAGGAGCTAAAGACGCATTAAAAGTATTGGATAGTATCGGCCAAAACCCTTCATTAGATGATGTGACGCTAAGCGAATTAATCAGATCGATTATTAAGAAAATTGCTCATTTGAAATATTCTTATGTCCAGGACTTAAGAAATGACGAAGAAAATGAAGAGAAAGAACTATTAATGGAAGCTAAAGATGCTATTGTTGGTCTATGCGGAGATATTGAACCAAATTAATTTTGCAAAATGGGTGAATCATTATCTCATATTCGCTTGGTAGAAGCCCTATATAAATGGGTATCGCAATCTCTCCTTAATGGGTCTACCGGAGGTATCTTAATTGATAAACCAGAAAGTCCGACAGGAGGAAAACCTCCAAAAATAAACAGTTTCATTCCTGACCTATGTGTGCCTTACACACCCAATAAGCTCTTCGTAATTGGAGAGGCAAAAACCGTCAAAGATTTAGAAAAAAATCATTCAATAGAACAATTCGAAGCTTTTCTTAAAGAATGTAAAAAACATAAATACTCGCTATTGGTAGTTGCCGTTCCGTGGTTCAACGTCAGGCTTGCTGAGTCAATGCTTAATTATTTAAAAGAAAAGGTTGGAGCAGATCGTGTAGAGATAAAGGTTTTAGACCAACTTCCGGGATGAATTTAATATATAATAGTTTATTATGTCAAAGATAATTCTAAGAAAAGAACCAAGGCTTGATGTAAAGCACATGGCTTTTCAATATCAAAACGAAGCTGTTAATGCAATTCGGGACCTAGAATATGCTGCTATTTTTCATGAGCAGGGCCTTGGGAAAACAAAAATAGCTATCGATCTACTGCTATATTGGCTTGAAGAAAAAGTAGTTGACACAGTTTTGATTGTAGCCAAGAAGACATTGGTTCGCAATTGGGAGAAAGAACTAGGCTTGCATACATATATGAAACCTAAATTGCTTTCTCAGAATAGGAGTGCAAATTATTATGCGTTCAATGGTCCGTCAAGGCTAATGCTTGCTCATTACGAGGTTTTCAAGAGTGAGCAAAAACGTTTTAAACTCTTTTTAAAAACCCGTGATGTAGCTGTAATCTTAGATGAATCTGCAAAGATAAAAAATCCACATTCTGCCTTAACACAAGTATTCTTTGAACTTGCAAAGCTATTTAGAAAACGAATCATCATGACAGGAACCCCCGTAGCAAACAGGCCATATGATATTTGGGCCCAAATCTGGTTTCTAGACAATGGAAAAAGCCTTGGAAATAATTTTGAGGAATTTAAACGCAATACAGATCTTACAAACGACATGGCCGGTGATCATAATCAACAAGTTGCATTTGAAACAAATGTCGAAAGTATTCTATCAAAAGTTTCTTCTTTTTCTGTTCGTGAAACAAAAAATAGCGGAATTATTGAGTTACCTGAGAAGATGGTTGAAACAGTAAGTACTGATTGGGAAAGCCGCCAGTATGATTTGTATAGACAGATTCAAAAGGAAACACGGGCGGTTATTGTAAAAGAAGGTATTCCCAAGGAGGATATCTCTGATGATGTACTCAAAAGGCTGCTTCGTCTTGTTCAGGTGGCTTCAAATCCTTTATTAATTGATGATAGCTATGTTGCCACACCAGGAAAACATGAATCGCTCATAGATATTATCTCTGAAATTGCAAACAATAATGAAAAATGTATTGTCTGGTCTTCTTTTATAAAGAATGTTGATTGGTTGGAAAGTGTGTTAAAAACCTATGGATGTCGCAAGGTACACGGACAGATGAATATCGACCGGAGAAATTCTGTAATTGAAGCTTTCATGTCTGACGAAAAAGTTAGGATACTTGTTGCCACCCCAGGTGCAGCAAAAGAGGGATTGACATTAACAGTAGCTAATCACGTTGTATTCTACGATAGAACTTTCAGCTTGGATGATTATCTCCAGGCACAGGATAGAATTCACAGGATATCTCAGATGAAAAAATGTTATGTGTATAATCTCATTATGAGAGATTCAATTGACGAATGGGTTGACATCTTATTAAAAAGCAAACAGCTAGCAGCTCAGCTAGCACAAGGGGATATTTCATTGGAATATTATCAGAGCCAAATATCATATGAATTTGGTGATATTATCAGAGAGATTCTTTATGCCTAGTTATTTTCTAATATCAAGGGAGAAAGGAATAATATGAAGAAGGCAAAAATAGAGAAAGATAGAAAGGATACTTTAAGATTGCAAGGGAAGGATATTCCAATAGATAGATGCTATTTACCTCAAACAGACTTGTCCTTTTACCCTGAAAACCCACGAATTTATTCACTTGTATACTCAACAGGCACTGAACCTTCTCAGGATGAAATTGAGAGCAAACTTATTAAATTAGACCATGTGAGGCAACTATCCCAAAATATTAGTACAAATGGAGGTTTGACAGACCCTATCTTGGTACGTGGAAATGATTTTGTTGTATTAGAAGGAAATAGTCGTCTTGCAGCATATCGATTGTTGTCGAAAAAAGACCCAGTTAAATGGAGTGAAATACAATGCATACTTTTGCCAGAAGATATTAGCGAAAGTTTGGTTTTTGCTCTGCTTGGACAATATCACATAATTGGCCGTAAAGATTGGGCTCCATACGAACAGGCAGGCTATCTATACAGAACATGCAATACGCATGATATTTCTCCGGAAACAGTAGCAAAGGATATTGGGATTACAAAAAACAAAGTAAAGTTTTTGATAGAAGTCTATGCATTTATGGTAGAGCATAAGGATGTGGATGTGCAACATTGGAGTTATTATGAGGAATATTTAAAGTCTAGGCCTGTACAACGTGCACGAAAGCTTTTTCCAAAATTTGATAAAGTAATTGTTGAAAAAGTTCTATCAGGAGAAATTGAGATAGCTAGGGACGTGCGTGATAAAGTAGCTAAGATTGCAGATGGAAAAGGGAAGGCAGGCCAAAAGAATTTGCGAAAATTTATTGAAACTCGTAATTCTCTTGAAGAATGTTATGAGCATACAATAAGACAGGGTGGGGACAGTTCGATATTGAAAATGTTGAATAGTTTCAGGGAGAAAATATGTGATCCTGATTTTAAGGATGAGTTAAAGACCATGCCCGAAGACTTATTGGTTAAATGTGATTATGAGATTAAGAAAATAGGGCAAAGGATTGCAAAATTTAAGAATATTATAAACGATTGATATAATGGTCTGATATATGAATAATGTTATAATTTTATTGACATATCCCACAATGTGTGGTATATTATGAAAAAGAATAAAAGAGAGTTCATAAGTATCTACTTTGAGGATGGCTCAGCGGATGGAAGAAGGAAGCGAGATCTGACTATTGCATTCGACAATGGTAGTTCATTGTATAAAAAGTGTAGGAACTTGGGGTCTGCAAGGATTAAAGAGATAATTGGAATTTATTCTTATAAAAAATTGACAGAAAATGCAAGAAAAGCAGATAGGCCATTAAGTAATTTTATTAAGCACATTCTTAAAAAGAAATTAGGCATAAATGAGTAAGAAAATACTATTAGTGGAGCCTGCTTATAAAACCAAATATCCACCACTTGGTCTCATGAAAATATCGACATATCACAAGATGAGAGGTGATGATGTTACTTTTGTTAAAGGCTGTAGCACAAGAGCACGAAATGAGTTCTGGGACAGGGTATATATATCAACACTATTTACTTATACCTGGAAGGAAACAGTTAAAACAATCAAGTTTTACAAAGAAGCATTATTTTATGCATCTAGCAATATATATGTAGGTGGCATTCTCGCAAATATACTCCCTGATGAGCTTTATAATGCAACTGGCATCCTGCCTGTTGAAGGCTTATTAGATGACACAAAAAAACTTGATCAGGACGATAATATAATTATTGATGACCTGCCTCCAGACTACGAAATTCTTAAACAAGTAGAAATAAACAACTTTAAATATACGCACCAAGATGCATATTTAGGGTATGCAACAAGGGGATGCATTAGGACTTGCGCATTTTGTGCAGTTCATAAGTTTGAACCATTTAAGCCGTACATTAAGATTTCTGACAAGATTAAAGATATTAGCAATATGTATGGAGAAAAACAGAATCTTTTGTTAATGGACAACAATGTGTTAGCCTCAAAGCACTTTGAAAAAATAATTAACGATATAAAGGATGCAGGGTTTTATAAAGGTGCCACTTTTGGCAAAACAAAAAAAAGAAGAATTGTAGATTTCAATCAAGGGCTTGACGCAAGACTTCTTACAGAGAAGAAGATGAAAAAGTTATCGGAAATACCGTTGGAACCAATGCGAATTGCATTTGATGATATTAAATATAAGAAAACTTATATCAAAGCTGTGCGTCTAGCACATAAATATGAGCAGAGATACATGTCTAACTATATACTATTCAATTTTAGAGATACTCCAGAAGACTTTTATGAAAGGCTGGAGATAAATATTAAGTTAAATGAAGAATTTGCAAAAAAACCTTTTAATAGCAACGGTGCAAGAACAATTATATACTCATTTCCAATGAGATATTTTCCGTTAAATGCTAAGAATAGAGTTGTTGATACAGGGAATAAATATTGGAATAAACGCTATTTGAGAGGGTTGCAGGTAATTTTAAATGTAATGAAGGGCTCCGTAATGCCAGGTGCTGATTTCTTTTACCAAGCTTTTGGTGAAACACCAGAAGAGTTTAAATCTATCTTGCTAATGCCAGATGAATTTATTATGAATAGAGTTAAACCAAATTGGCAAAAGATTAAAGAACGAACAAAAAGGCTGAGGCCCTATGTAGAAAAATGGAGGGCGGACTACCAATCACTATCTATTAAAGAAAGGAAGGCCTTGATTGGTATATTGGTACATAACAAAATAAACAATATCCATGGCAGTATGATTAAAAACAAAAAAGTAATAAAACTAATTGAATGTCATTTAAATGCAGAAGATATCGTAAGTAAAAACAGAAATGGTCAAAAAAAATATTAAAAAACTAATAATAGGAAAGCATATCTTAGATACTCTTTCAATTGGTATGTATAATAACCCATTAATGCTTTTTAGAGAGTACATACAGAACAGTGTCGACTCAATAGACCAACTAAATAAATCAAGGAAGGGTAATGTAAAAAATTTAAGAATAGAAATAATTATTAATGGTAGGGCACGGTCTATAACAATACAGGATAATGCAACAGGTATAAGAGCAAAAGATGTACTAAGAAAACTACATGATATTGGCAGAAGCTCTAAGAAGGTTAAAACAAATAGAGGTTTCAGGGGAATTGGCCGTTTAGGAGGATTAGGCTACTGCGAGGAACTTAGGTTTATCACTAAAGCAAAGAATGAATCGATCTATTCAGTTAGCAAATGGGATTGTGCTAAATTAAGGAAGTTGATTAGTGGAAATAATGATTCATTAGATGCAACAAAACTGGTAGAAAGTGTTGCCGAGCTTTCACAATATAAATATACAAAGAACAAAAGAGACCATTTCTTTATTGTCGAAATGTATAATGTAAGAAGCTCGCGAAATGTTTTATTAGATGTCCCTGTTATTAAATCATACCTTTCACAGGTTGTGCCAGCTCCATTCAAGGATGATTTTAGTCATAAAAGAGAAATCGAGAGAGCATTAAAAGGTAAAATTTCTAATTATAAAACATATGAAATATTTGTTAATGGTGAACAGGTCTACAAGCCTTACATAAATTCAGTCAAAGTAGGTGATAGGAAAACTGACAGAATTAGAAAAATCGATTTTATAGAATTCTCAAATGGTAATGGGACATTAACGTTTGGTTGGATTGCCAACTTGGAGTTATTGGGTAGAGTAAACAGTACTGGATTGGTAGATGGTGTAAGACTCCGTAGTGGTAATATATTGGTAGGTGATAAGGATTTACTATGTGATTATTTTAGAGAGCGTAGGTTTAATAGCTACCTTGTAGGCGAATTACATGTAGTAGACCATAGATTAGTTCTCAACTCTAGAAGGGACGATTTTGAAGATAGTCAGTACAAGGAGGAATTCTACAATTTTTTTATTAAGGAGATAGGGCTACCGTTTTCACGTAAAATAAGGGAGGTGTCTGAGGGGAGGAGTCAAAATAGAAAGAAATTATTAAATAACAAACTAATAGGTACAGCAAAAAATATCATTAGCAATGGTTATATTGCAGAGAGGCAAAAGGAAGAAATTATTGTAGAGTTGGCCAGACTAAAGGATGATATTAATGGTAAAGACATTGACAATTTACTTGCTTTGTTAAATACTTCGGTACATTTCTTAGATTTAAAGAAGAGGAAGGCCAAGATATCTTCCCAAAAGAAAATAATGCTTAAATCTATGTTTGATATTGTATATAAGGAATGTACAAATAAGGAACAAGCAGGAAAAATAGTTAACAAAATAGTTAAGCAAATCTGAAAGTACTAATAATTTCTTTTCATAGTATTTGTGACATTAGTAGGCTTTTAATTCCTTCTGGGATTAGAGGCCTTTTTATTAGGAGAGGGGGTGAACAAGAAATGAAGGCAGGTAAGAAAGTTGCTATTTACGCAAGGGTATCTACAAAAGATCAAAGTGTTGAAATGCAATTGAACGATCTGGAAAGGTACACCAGAGAAAGAGGCTTTGATGTATTCAAGGCATATCAGGATAATGGAATTTCTGGCACCAAAGACAACAGGCCGGGATTAAATCAATTAATGAATGATGCCCGGAAGCGTAAGTTTGATGTCGTCCTGGTCTGGCGTTTCGACAGGTTCGCAAGATCAACCAAGCATCTTGTAAATGCTCTGTATGAGTTCAGGAACTTAGGTATAGACTTTATATCGTATCAGGAGAACATAGACACGTCTAGCCCATTAGGTGAAGCCATATTCACGATCATAAGCGCAATGAGCAAGCTGGAGCGTGACATCATAGTAGAGAGGGTGAAGGGTGGATTGCGTAAAGCCAGTGCTAATGGAAAGCGATTAGGCAGACCTGAGAGTGAAGTTGACACTGATAAGATATTTGAATACAAAAAGCAAGGTAAGTCAATACGTGGGATTGCCAAAGAGATGGGAGTACATCGAAGTAAGGTAGAAAGAACTCTTAAACTAAGTGACTCTAAAACTAAGTGACTCGAAAACCTCTGAAACTTGCACGTTGTAAGTATTTGATTTTCAATAGTCCGGATTTGCTGTTTTAGGTGTCTTGTAAACAAGTGTTTTTGAGACAGGAATTATAAATATATTTTAAGTTTTCGACGTGTTTCTTTTGGTGTTAGCGAAAGATATGTAATAACTGAAATATATAGAGCATAAAGGCATATTATCAATTTTCTCATTGAGGTATGAAAACTTGTAGATTGTGAGAATACTAAGGATTATAATACTCAGGTAATTACTGAAATCAAGTGGAAAAAGGGTAGCGTAATAGTGGGGGTGGGCGGGGGAGCGGTTTTAAGTTTCTGTTCAAATCATATATATATTAAGCCTATCAACACACGGGCTGTTTTTTACAGATCAGGGGCCAGGGCCAGGGCTACAGTCGGTGCTACAGACGTGGGCAGGTGCCGCCAATAGGTGCCAGAATCACCTAAAAAGTAACAAAAGTTTACCTAAAAGTAAAAAGTCTTGAAAAATATTCAAAAAACCCTATAATATATATAAATATATTGAGTTGTAACTCCTGATATTATGGCCACTTGCTACAGCCCCAAAAGTAGCTTGACTTTTTGTTAATAATATGTTATAATAGGTATATAAAATAAGTTATTAAG
>PBQF01000078.1 GCA_002724975.1 Parcubacteria group bacterium | reverse complement strand
TATCAAAAATTGAATACTCAGGAACGTGAGACCAGCAGTGATCTTTAAAATCACAAGGATATGGAGTGTCACAGTGATTGCCTATATCAATCCCAGGGCATTTCCCTTTTAACATTTCATTCATTTGAGAAAGCTGGTCTTCTACAAAGCCCTGGCTTTCTTCTATTTTATTTGTAAGTTCTGTAATACTGAAAAGCTCTTTAATATCCAATTCTCCATTTTTTACGTACTGGTTGTTAATATAAACCAGAGATGCTTTAGATATGGGAAGTCCGCATCCGCTTAAAACATAGTATTGAACGGACAAATCGCTAATATGGATATCTTTTAGCTCCGTTGAGCTCTTTACTTCGTGTAGCCCCCATCCGCTACTTCCCTTATGAAGAATGTCAACCATGACAAGGACATTGTTATAGCTAAATGTTGCTTCATAGATTGTTTCTGTTCCATTTTTAATAAGTTCCCTCGTTTGTTTAATCTTCCTTGTAAAAGAAGCATCTTTAAATATGATTTCTTTCCCATTAGGGAATAGTTTTTGAGCGAGCAAACCCACTTCTGTTCCGCTATCGAATATCGCCTGTTGAGATTGATCAGGTAGGGTTCTCAACTCGGGTTTATATTTATAAAGCCATAGAGACTTATGGCATTGCAATCCTCTTAGAAACTGGGATTTGGAAAATTTTAAAGAAGCCATTACTATTGATCTTTCAACTCTATTTTATAATCACTAATAGCCCTAATTTCTTCTGGAAGCTCATTGCAAAAGTCACCGCTGTGATCTATTAAATAACTTTTTATAGGATGTTGCGAAATTGTTCCAAATGGGGTATCCCTCCATTTTCGCCCACCAGGCAAAATAAAGTCATCTTGGTTAATATTGTTTTCTCGTGCATACTGCTCTCTTATTTTAATAATTAATATCGCTTCAATATCTTTTCGTATTGCTTTATCTTTATCTGGCATTGATGCAAATGCAAATTTCAAATTAAAAAGAAATTCTCTGTGCATTGACAAATAATCCATATCAAAAAAGTGATCTTTAAAGTTAAATTCTTTTGCATCGAGACTATATGTTCTGTAATATTTTTTTTCATCTTTAATCTTTTCATATTTCTTCCCTACAACATTCTGACAAATGAATTTAATAAAATCTTGTTCTTCAGGAACTTTATATGTACTCCACCTTCCAGAAAGTATATTTTGGAAATGATCTTTTGCAAATCTGTTAAAATAATTCCCTGTCTCCCCAATATAAGCTACCCTCGGTGGTTTGCCATTGAATATCCAAGCATATATTCCTCCGTGGTTTTTTAGAAAATCTTTATGAGTGTCTAATTCTTCTCCACGGCAAAAGCACTCCCACTTTAGCTCTATTTTATGCATACTGTCCTCCAATTCTTTTTATATCGCTTTACATCTTTTCATATATTTCAATATCAAACTGAGGCTTTGTGATTTGAAGCACTCCTATAATAGTAATAAATTTATTTTTTTTATAGGCATTGTTACATGTCTCAACCAAGTCGCCAGGGAAACAAAATAAATGCATATTACTAATACCTTCAATCCTTGCAAAAACAGTTGATTTACCTTTTCTTGAGGGTTGAAATTTTAACTCTATAATCTTCCCACAAACAGATATCAGTTGCCCATTGTTTGAGCCTTTACCTGTTAATTGAGAAGGTGCAATAGATGAATGGTCATCTATTACATTATGCACTAATAACGATGGCTCAAATAGAGAGAGATGTCCTGTTAATAAATATTTTCCTCCTTTCTTTAACTTTGCTGGTAATTGCTTGCACAAATCATTATCAATGGTAATGGACCAGTCATTTTCTTCAATGACTAAAGAATAGTTTATTTCAGACTCACTTATATCTACAGAACTAAATTCTTTAATTGTTCCAAGGATAGAAACCTTATTACTTATTTCCATTTAAATATCCTTTCAAAAAAAAGGAAAAGTATTTTTTTAAGTCTTTTTTGATCATTGTAATTATGATTTCATATCAACATTTACTCAAATAAATTAAGTTTTTTTAAAAAAGTGACATTTCGTTTTATCACATCTCATCTCATCTTTTGCGCACGGGACGAGTTTATGAAAGATCAAAGAGTTTTTTAAAGAAGTATCATGTCTACGGTAATGCTCACGAATAGAATCATTTCTATTATAATAATACCCAATCGCGGCATGTGTCTGAACATCCCGATTTTCATCATATAAATAATTATTCAACAAATACTGCTTGATTTCTTTTGAATAGCTACCTTCAGACAAATTGCATGCTATATATTCTCTATTATCAGAATTCTCTATTTTTAGAATCTTTTTAAAGGTTGATATGGCAACATTGTCTCCTATTTCTGATAATGCAGATATTGCATATGCCGACTCCCAGTTGTTTTTACCCTCTGCTGATTTGATAAGAAAGGACATTATAGCAGGGTCACCTATTTTATACATAGCTACTGCAACATCTGACCCTGCCAGAGGATCCCATAAAACATCTCTTAAATATGGCAAAAAAACTTTGTCGTTTGATTTAACTATTTGCCTAATAGCTTCAAATCTGTCAACTGTGTCTGAGTCTTCTTGAATGTCCCTTATCAGCTCTTCATTACACTTTTGAATTCCAGAAATCACTTTAAAAGTATTTAACCCATTTAATGCGTTAAGAAAGTCCCTCGCATCTCTTTGAATAATACAGTCATTTGAGGATAGAGAATTCTGCAAATACTCAATTCCCCTTTTATCACCCAGTTTTGCTAAATAAAAGGCAATCAACTCATTGTTGTTCGTTGGATCAGTCTTTTCTAATTGGTTAAAAATTAGAGAAGAGCAGTCGTTGTTTCCTATTTCTACGAATGCTCTGATAATTTCAAATTTGTTAGCGTAGTATGTATCTCGTGTCAATGAATTGCAGAGGACTCTAAAGCAATGGTCTTCAATGCTTTTTGAAGGAAGGGAATGATAAATAGATAATATTTTTGCTTCCAAAAAAGAAGGAATAAAAAATGGTACAGCTCCTAAAAAAGCTGCTTTAATAAATGATCTTCGTTTCAACATGAGAAATCTCCTCTGAAATTCTTTAGACAAGATAAGGCGGTTAATGTCTATAGGAAAACCTTTTACCTGACGCTTCAATTCTTGCTGATATAACATTTCTATTTTTTTGTGCTTCTATAACAAACCATTGCATTACTAATTCTTCGGCCCTGGGGTCAGGTATGAAGTTTTTTGGACCTTCTATGTTAGTTAGTAATAACTGCATTCGAGCAGCTATAGTTGCCCATCTTTTATTAATAATAATTATCTCTATGCTGCATAGAGGATTTAACATTTCGTAATAATATGCTTCTCCATTAAGGCAGGCATTTTTGAAGCGGGAACTCTTGAGACAATTTCCCATACGTATAGAATGTTTTTTAAGTGCATCTGCACTGCGGAGAGCAATAATCCGAGAATTTCCCTTTAAAGGTGGCTCTGGAAAAACTCTTCTCCCTGCTCGCTTTTTCTTCTTAATAAGCGGTTTTTTATCATTATTTCTTTTTAGTAAATTTCTTTGTGGATGAACTTGACTCCACTCTTCATTAAGAACTTTTAGTTCATTGATATTTGTGCATTTGGCTGTCGTGTAAAAATAGTTCGGTATATTGTGTTTTTTCCCAAGACTTAACGTAGTAAGAATTAAATTTATGACGATACGTTTCTCCCAAGGATCAAGATCCCTTTCAAAGAATGAACTTTTTAAAATACTTAATTGATGAAATAATGGGTAATCTAAAATCAGTTGGATAAGAGAAATAGAAATAGATTGAAAATTCTTATTAAGATAGGTATATGCTTTTTCTGTTTTCATTGCCTGTCTTATTAGTAATAAATCGACTTTTCTTAAATTGGTAAATTTGATCTTTTTTAAAAAAGATATGATTTGTTTTTCGTTAACATAGAACAGCCTTTCAATTATCTGAACCCTTTTCATTCTAACAATATCCTCAATATGATGAGTTGGTAATTTCATGTTTTGCATTTCATTGACAACAAGTGTGAACAGAATTGGCATATCCATAAAAAAATCCGTCACATAATCTGAAGATTTACTTAATACTCTTAGTAAAGTAATTTGCTTTACCCAAATTTCCTTTGCAACATCTTGTATATTAGTGGGAACAGACTCATTCCATTTATTTATGGAGGAGCAATTAAAAATCGACCAGCTCAGGAGAGGAGTACTTGGGTCCTGATATTCATTTAACTCTTCAAGACCGTTGACCCCCCATTGCTTTACCGATAGACCTTCCTTAAAAGAACTATAAAGAAAGATGCCCCGGGATGGAGAAAGATCAAGTCGTAATTCTCCAGATAAAGGATTCATTTTTGCGTTATCATTAGAAATGAACATATTATATATTTATTTAGTGCTTTTTATTTTATTTAAAACTTGTACAATACAAAGTCTTAATTGGAACAACCAAGCTCCGAATAACTCCTGAAGCCATATGGTTAACAACACAAAATAAATCATTCAATGGAATATCCTTTATCAATTTGCATGAGAAATTAAATGTATTAGGCAATTCAATTAATGAATTAACATGGCTTCGTAACTCCAATATCCCTTTTTCTGCAATTTCTATCCGCTCTTTCCCTTCCATTTCCATTGGCATTGTTACTATTGCAGATGTATATATACCTCTTTCCTTAGCCAGTTTAGCAATGCTGGGAGTTACTCTTGTTCCAGTCAAGCCTCCCATGCCTGCAATGAGAAACAAAACATCGACTTCTTTTAATATACTTTCAATCCTTTTTTTATATTTAACATCCTCTTTGTCCGCATCGACAGAAGCAAAATCAGCACCATTAAAATCAGATTTTACTAAATATTCGACAATGCTGTTTCCACATCCCCCTATACCGACAACTTTAATCTTTGGTTGTTTCATAAATGATGTTTTTATTCAAGCTTACCTACCCCTGTTATTTTAAAACTGGAAAAGCTGTTAAAAAGTCTTTCTGATTTTTGATGACAGCTAATTCTTCCTCTTCTCTAATAAGTGCAGTTGTTGACCCTCCTTTTGTATGTAACAGGAATAACCAGTATGATTCTTTAAAATTCTCTTTAGTCCATTTCAATAAAGGTTCAAAACAGTGTTTTCCCCATAACTCTTTTCTTGAGGAGAATTGTTCTTTATATTCTGGCAAGCATAATCGGCAATAGTAACGACCATCAGGTGTACGAGTTTCAAATACATCAAATTCCTCAATAATATCCCAATATTCTTTTTGATATTCCGCATGAATTTCAAAAGCACCCGATTTGCTGATAAAACATTTAATCTGTTGAGCTATCCCGGAAAACTGCAATATAAAAAAGTCTTTGCGCTTTAAAACAATTCTTGGTTGATGGGTAAAATTTTTGCGGTTTAGGCAAAGCCATCGATAAAATGCTTTCTGTACAAAGTTTTTCGGAATTAAACACATCACCTCTATTTTTCAAGCTTTATTTCTTCTGCTTTTTCTATTCATAATTGATTCCTCATGAGTTGATTGTTACCATAGAGTAATCCACAACAGTGACACTTTTGCCCATACATATAGAAATAGTTTATTTTTTTTAGGAATATGAAATGAGAGGCGCAAATCTAATAAAACTTTTCAAACTGCTTGAACTTCTAAGCAAACCCGGGGGAACTACTCTTAAAACCATATCTGAGAATCTAAATATCGACAGGAGATCAGTCTACCGCTGGATTGATATTGTAGAAGAACTGGGATTTCCTGTTTATGACGATAAGCTACCTCTTGAAAAGAAAAAACGATGGAAGCTGGAAGAAACCTATTTAAATAAATATAAAGCTATGCAGTCTCCCGTAATGAACATGACTCTTTCTGAAGTGATTTCCTTATATCTTCTCAAGGGAGAGGAAAAGATTTACAAGGGAACTGGGATTGAAAGAACCATTAATTCAGCATTTAAAAAGATGGAGACTTTGGTTCCTGCAAACATGTTAATGCAATTTAATAAAATTAAAACCCTATTTATTACTTCTTCAAAATTTGCAAAAGATTATTCCGGTAAAGAAGAGATAATAGATTCTTTAACTGATGCCATGCTAAAACAGAAGACCTGTTACGTGAAATATCATTCGTTCTACGATGATAAGATTAAGAATTTCAAGATTGACCCGCTTCATTTTTTTGAAAATAAGGGTGGACTATATATTTTTGTGAATGTTACTAGATTCAAAGAAATCAGAACATTGGCTGTAGAAAGAATTGAGGAATTGAAAATTACGGATGCATCATTCAAGTATCCCAAGGAATTCAATCCTGAGGAAAGATTAAACGCAGCTTTTGATATTGTGTATGGTGATCCTATACAAGTCAAGATATGGTTTTCTGCTGATCAAGCCAGGTATATAAGAGAGAGAAAGTGGGCACATGATCAGAAGATCACTAAGAAAAGAGATGGTTCAATCATTCTTGAACTGAAGACCTCCGGCTGGGATGACGTTAAGAGATGGGTGTTATCTTACGGCTTTGAAGCAAAGGTTCTGAAGCCCACGAAATTAAGAAAAGAAATAATTACTGATTTAGAAGCCAGTAGGAAAATCTACAAATAAAAAACCTCACCTTACACTTCAATTCTACGCGTAGCCATGTTATTGAAGTATCTTCTCCATAGATATCCTCTGAGGATAGAAACCAATGTGTAAATTAAAGTTATTTGAAAACTTTCATTTATGGTTGTATGTAGACCAAATAATGGAAGTACCGTGATGGTCATAATCCAAGCGATCAGAAATCCACTTCCAACGTTCAATCCTGTTTCCATCAATGATTCTCTTTTTGACTGCATTTATTACACACCTTTCTTTTAATAATTTTCAATTGTTGGATGCACTTTGCGGCAAATAAGCCAACACAGCAAATCACTGTTACATTCTATATCTTTTACGACTTCCTAAATCAGAAATATGTCCCACTTTTTCAGATTCACTTATCTTAAAAAAAGCTGTATGTATGACTTTTCCGGAATATACGAGTGCGGAACCTACAGTCATATTCGCATCGAAACGGTAATCCGATCCAAGACCTTTGGAGTCATATTTCTTCCCTCTACATTTTATGGCTTTATTGATAAACATTTTTGCCTTATCAACAGTCTGTTTACCGTTTTTTCCTTTTCTATCTAATATTGAGTCAATCGCATAGCTCTTCAATAATTTAGGATGAATATCTTTATAAGCAGAATTTAATGAAATAATGTCAAACCCTTCGACTTTTCCATTGATGAATACTATTACACCAGTCTGAGTGGCAAGGCATTTAAATGCTTTAAGATACTCCTCAAGGTCCTCTTTTTTTGACTCAAATACATCTTTCATGGAATTGGTAGGTGATTGAACTTCGGCATCTTTAGAAAGTTCTTCTATACCATCCCAGACTTCACTCTGATCAGCTGAAAATTCCATAGATGATTTTAATGATTTAGCTACAGAGCGCGACTTTAGTTTTCGAGCTTTATTTGACATGACAAGGCCTGAATCATGAAATTCATCTGACATATATGACCACCTTCCTTGCTCAGTACAGCTAACTGAGATAATAGTTTCGCATTTAGCTTTTAGTAGAATTGAGGTGTTAAGCACCCTGTTTTGTTTAGCCCCGATAAGTTCCTCGCCGTCAAGCAAGAAGATAGGAATCTTGGCTTTATTTTTAACTTTCAGCTCTGGAACAGAACCATCTTTGTCGATTTCTTTTACAGTCAATAAACTCTTATCAAGGGCTTCCTTCATAGTAAGATAATTTAAGCCTCCATTTGTTTTTGAAAAGAGCGGTATCACTGCCATATTTTTAAACTGTTGTACCTCGCCAAACTCAATTGCCGTTAAATAGTCAGTTATTGTTTTATTCATTTCAAATACCTCCTCCTTTAATTAGAGTTAATAAAATAAATACACACATATTTATCTTTTAATATATTTTTACACCCTGGGTATGACAGATTTGCCCATACATATAGAAATAATTTATTTATTTTTGGGATAGCATATTCAGGGCAGATGGGGGAAGGATGTTGGAAGCAAAAAGTGCTTGGCATATTAGCATCGGGGAGGAGTATAATATCGTGCTGATAGAAGCTAAATAGAATAAACTGGATGCCCTGTTTAATGCCCTAATGCAGAGGGCGTTCACGGGGAGGTTGGTGGTGTGAATGAAGAAAGGAGTACGGTATGAAAGAATGTCCATATTGTTGCGAAGAAATTAAAGATGAAGCTATTAGATGCAGGCATTGTCTTACTTGGTTAAAAGAAGGTAGTATGGATAAAAAAAATGAGCACGCCTCTAAAGATTCGTTTGAATTGGATTCAGGTTCTGTAAATGAAGCCTTAGAAAAAGCACTTGGTCAATGTTTCAGACTTTGGAAAAGTAGAGACGGGTCTTTTACAATTGATCCTAACTTGATGACTGGTACTGGATTAGATTTAAAACAAATGATAGAGGATATTGAAAAAGGACTTGTTCTTGCGGCTCTTGAAGAGACTGATGGGGTAAAAAATAAAGCCGCACAGCTTCTTGGTCTTAATAGAACTACATTGGTGGAAAAATTAAAAAAGATAGGGAAAAAGAACTTGTGATCATTTTTTTCCGAGAGTAAGCATGAAAAAGTGTCCATATTGTTCTGAAGAAATTAAAGATAAAGATGATGAATTTATTGAAGATATTCGACCACCGTCCTTGTCTTCTCTCGGCTTTTCTGAGCGAATTGAAAAAACTTTCCATACTAATGCTAAAGTCGCAGAGTGGTTTGTAATCATTAAAGGTGGCGACCACAAGGAGCTTAAATGGTATGCGGAAAACGAACAAGGTAAGGATATATGGCACGAGCTTGTGCTTGAGTACGACCTTCATTTATCTGATGGAGATGGGTCCTCTGAAGATTACGATTATGCTTTTAAAGAAATTTACTTAAAAACAATGTATAGGAAAGGGTTGAAATATAATACTTCGTTCCTATTGAATGAAGATTTGCTAGGGGTAGGTGAGGACTGCTCATACGCAGTAGCTCAATATATAACAAAAGCAAAGACACCACTACCTATTAAGACAAAATATGAGCTTATAAATTTTCTTAATAAAATTGAATTAGTAAGTCCTCCGAGTGATGAGTGAATGATGAGGAGTAGGTCATCTGGTTCGACCATTTAGTCTCATAGCTACTAGGTTATAAGCTACCCGCACCGGAATTTATTCAGCCGATTCCTTTAGTTTTTCAGGAGTAGCTTCTCCTATCCACATTCTGCAAATATTTCTATATCCTGCATCTCTGTTCTTTCTAATAAACTGTGCAAATTCATTGTACATACATGGACATTTTGTCTCCAAACTCTTTAATTCTTGATGAACTCTGTTAAGAACTTCTAAGTCAACATTTGTACGCATAAAGATCTCCTAATCAATTTAGATTGTAACAGAAGACTGATGTTGGAACAGCTTCACGTTTCTGCTCCTATAAGAATTAATGCGTGATGATAACACAAATTGGGCTTATCAAGAAAAGGATATTGGCAGTTAAAAAATTGTGGGAATTTTGTGTCATAGAAACGGCAAGAACGGCAAGTTTGAGGGGTTGGGGATAACCGGACTCAAGCCAGTAACTCATTGAAAAATTAGGTTTATATTTAAATTTTATCTGCATATTCAAAACACAAAATTGTAATACTTCTGGATATTAAACTTCCGGGAATGGACGGTATAACCGCTCTTACTAAAATAAAAAAAAGATATCCGGAAATAGAAGTAGTTATGATATCATCTATTAAAGAGGCGGAAACAGTAGTTAAAGCGATTAAGGCAGGTGCATATAACTATTTCAC
>PBQF01000077.1 GCA_002724975.1 Parcubacteria group bacterium | reverse complement strand
GTGCTTGTGTAGTTACCATTTCAGTATCCTCCTTAAATATCAAGCAAGGTTAAATTGAGAAACCCCAAAGGCATTTCTCACTTCTATTTATAAGGATAACATCTTCTAGTGGGTTTGTCAATCCTTTTTTCATAACACATTTACTTCATATCTTTTCATAAAATTCTTAACATCCATTTCATCATTAACCATAGGCATACCCTTAATATTTAGAGAAGTGTTGAGTAACATAGGTACACCAGTCTTATTATACCATTCTTCCAAAATTTCCCGTATCACCGATTTACAATTTGGTTTAACCAACTGTACTCTCGATGTGCCATCTACATGAGTTACAGAATCATAATCATGTTTAGCATAAGATACAAATTGCATATATTCATTCATAGGTCCATCAAAATATTCATCTGCATATTCTTCCAATATTGCAGGTGCAAAAGGTCTATACTTCTGTCTGCGTTTTATTTCATTAACCTTATCCTTTATATCCAATCTACAATCAGCAAGTAAAGATCGGTTACCTAACGCTCTTGGACCAAACTCAGCTCTTTCAGACGCCACACCACACACACCACTTTTCAAAAGTTCTTTAACAATCTTCTTTGGATTTGATCTCGGCAATTCATATCCCAAATAGGGATCTACCCAATTCAACTTTTCTCCATAATATAATGATGCAGCTCCTAAAGATGATCCGGCATCACCGGGGTTAGGCATTATCCATATGTTCTTATTCTTTATCTTTGAATTTGCCACACAATTCAAAGCGCAACCACCCATCAATATAAGATTATCTTTAGGACACAATTCAACCAAACTCAATAATTCTTTTTCATAAAGGAATTGTACTGATGCAGCTAAATCTTCCTCTCTAGCATTTGGTTTATAATTACCCAAACCTTTATGATTATTTCTTGATAGTAATTCTGACAAATCATAAATCGGTTCTCCATATGCAGCCATACCCATCGTAATATATTCATCTTCATTTGGTTTTAATCCTATACGATGTGTTACAGCTGAATATAATAGACCCAAAGAATATGGATACTTCCAACTAATAACCTTTTGTATACCATCCCAAATAGAAATAGTATCCCATTCACCTATAGCATCTATTACTAAAATATTACAATCATCAAAAGGTGATGTGAAATATCCTGCAGCTGCATGGCTTTGATGGTGTGAGTAAGCATAATCATATGGTATAGTAGTCTTTCTTCTCTTCCATCCTTGACCAGAATATAATCTCCGAATATTTTTTAAAAAAGACTTCTCATAAAAAACAACCACATCTGATTCCTTTATCTGATGTGGGTGTATTAATCTATCATTCTTCTTTTTAGAGTAACGTTCAGCGTGAGATGCATAAAGAATTTCACCGTTCTCTATTAACGTTACACCAGCATCATGGTACCCTTCACTAAACCCTAGGATCTTCATCATCATACTCATAGATAAAGGTTGGAGAATCATACTTAGGTTTGTTTCTATTTTTTATCCTATAATATAATAAAATAATTTTTACTTTTAACCGCAAATATAAATCTTTCATTCTAATAACTCCGGATATAGTTTAGAAACTCCATCATAAAATACTCGAGCTATAACAGCATGTCCCTTTTCATTTGGATGCCTATCTTTCTCTGAGATTTCAAATTGTAAATAAAAATTCTTTCCCATATCAGTAAATTCCCCTGTCCCAGCATCGCGGCCGCGGGCCGGGCATGGGGCTGCCATGAAGCTCTTCCAAAGAGCACCATCATAATTATATCCATCTCCAAACAAAGGCCAACCAATAAATTTTTCAATATCAAAATAATGTTGATATTTTTTGAAATACAAAAATATATCATCTATCTCAGGAGCCCACAAATCACTAGTAATTTTTATATAACTCATCTTAAAAACTTTCTCACGATTCGACGATTTGAAAGATTTAAATGGCGGCAGACCTTGAAAAAAAAGATAAGGTATATTTTTCTTCTTCGATAAAGATTCTACTAAATAAAAATTTCTAAAATTCTCCTTTATAGTTTCTTGTAATAAGGAATCACAAATTTGTTTGTCTGACCCTGCAATATCCGGATCCACTAAACTTGAAGCAGCAAATTCTAACAAATCATTATGCATTAGTATTCTTTTTTTCCTGTTTGCACTTTTTTTTATTCCATTATCCATAAGGAACCAAGGCCTTGGGCCTATCACTGGAACATCCGGTATTGGAATCAAAGGGAATCTAGTAAATTCTGACCATAAACAACAAATCAATCCTATATCCTTATTCGGATTATCCATTATATATTCAAATATATTAGAAGAAATTTTATGATTACCAAAACCAGACTGTCCCACATTAACACATTCCATATCTAATAGGTTGGCTAATTTTTCTGGCCATCTAGGAAAATCCATAAATGCAGATGGGTCATCGTTTGAACTTGATTGGTGTTGTGTAAAACTACAACCAGAAGCCAATAAAATTTTTCTACTCATATAGTGGGTTTGTCAATCCTTATTATAATATTTCTTTGAAGGTTTTAGCATTTCATATACTGTAGGGTCCATTGCCTTTTTATATCTTTGCTGAAACCTCTCTGAATTTGAAATGCGGAATACTATATTATGTTTTGCAGCTAATTCTCTTCCTTCTTCAATAGAATTTTCATTATAACCAAAAACAATCCAAGTCCAACCAATATAACACCCCATATCTGAGCCCATTTTCATCATCTCAAACACTTGTTCTCCGTTTTGATTGACTCTATATTTTGAACTCTGGTGTGGAAGTCCATCTAAAGCAAAAAACCAATGAACTGGAGCATCTTGCACTAATACACCTTCACCTGGACGTGATAATTGGAAAACAGTTTCCCACCAATCTCTTTTCTTACCAGACCCATTGGTCATTATCATTAATTTTCTTTTATATTTTTCTATAACAATTTTCATTAATTCTATAAATTTTGGATGATATATTGGGTCGGACAAAGTTCCGCAAAAAACTAAATCATCAAAAAATTTACATAACTTTTCTAATTCGGCAGTTCGTATGTTACCATACTCCCTTTTAGCTTCTTTTACTAATTCAGGTTGAAGTGTCCTTATACACATGGGGCATTGTATTGGGCAAGAATATCCTAAATCAACCGAAATTATACTTCCTTCTCTTTCTTCATTAATAATAGTTTCTGGGACATTACGATTAAATATATTTTTAAAAAATTTCTCTTTAGATGGCAGATGCTCAAATATGGGGATGAAAGGTGAGAAATTGTTGTCGTATTTGTTACCAAATATATCAACATCATTAAATCCACATTCTCGGTGACATTCCTGCGGCAGCAGCTCTTGGTGAGAAATTAATTTATTAATAAAATCGTCCCATTGGTCTGAAAGTAAAATTTCTTCTACTGTATCCACATTTTTTAATTTTAGTTCTTCATCATATATTCCTAGGTGCTCACTGACGATATTCTTATCAGTCAACCAACAACATGGAGAAATATACCCATTGGACATAAATATTAATGAGTTGATCATTGCTCTCTGCATACATCTAGGATTTAACACTACAAAACCTCTTACAAAGGACACAAGTATTTTTTTCTATTTGCCATGATTCGGGTAATGTTTTTGTAAACCATTCTGAATTAATAATTTCTTCCAAAGGTTTTTTAAAAATATTATAATCATCTTTGTTTTTATAATACTCCAATATTATTTTCATATTATAATAGCCTACTCTTCCAGGCCGGGTTGATGAAATTTCCCAACTATCCAAACCTATAGTATTCTCCCGTTCATACACATTATTAGAAAAAAAACAACACGGCCATACCTGGCCATCCACACCCACCACAATTCTTTTATTTAACATCCACTCACATTCAATTGCTGGCATGTCTTATTTTTTCCAAATGCTCATCGTTGGATAGATCCCACCAAACCCAAAAAAAATCATTCGCTTGGCGATGAGATCCCTTTTCTGATTTACCTGTTGCTTTAAATTTAGATGGTTGTAATTTTTGTTTCTGACCTGATCTATCAACAAATATAAAATCTTTAGTTGGTATATAACCCTTTTCGCCTGTACCTGGAGGATCATCCAATTTAAAAAATCTATCTGATTCTATAAAGGTGATACCAATAGCCCCTCTCCGCTTTGACAACAGAGCTATATCATACATACTTTTTCTATTGTGCTTAAAAATAACAGAGAACGCTGTTGCTTTAGCTTTTGTATTGCTAAAAGATTCCATATTATTTAAAATCTTTTCTAAATTGGTGTTTTGCCTATATAAAGAATGTTGTTCTTGTGTAACACCATCTATATCAAAAACTACAATCAGCCGGGAATCACCTACTTTCCCCAACTCCCACCACCACTCCTCACTTCTAACACTACCATTAGTATTAATCTGCACCCATGGCAAAAAAGAATTATCTACAATGTACTCAACAATTTTAAGTATATCTTTATTTAAAATTGGATCTCCCCATGTACCACAAAAATCAAAACGATGAATCTTATTTAAAATTTGTTTGGGGAAAGCTTTTTTAAAATCTTCTAAAGACCATTGCTTAAGAGGAAGCCAATCTATTTTCTCAAGACCATTAGGATTTGTTCTGTGGCACTGAGGACACTTAGCATTACAATAAGTGGATAAATCTATCCACATTATCAATTCATTGTTATCAAATGATTTATTAAAATTAACTATTGGAAGAAAACCCACCATACTAAAGTTCCCAAAAAAGACCAAAGCAATATTTTTTTACCATGAATTAAAAAGTAATTAATGGTACGCAATGGTTTTAGACTACCAATTTCTTGATGTATAGATAATGCTCGCCTCAACTCCGTTCTAACTGGTAAAGGAAATGGCTTCATATCAGCCGACCATTCATCCCAAGTCTGAATTGGATCCATATGTGATTCTTTATAAGCAGTTTCGTAAACCTTCTGTGATGGCCAATCTTCACACCAACTTAACAAGCGTATATAATCATCGTCATCCATATCCTTATAATTTGGTTCAGCGCTTGGTAAATAATTTGCGATGCGGCCTAATACTAATTTTGACAATTTCCCATCGAACATATTAATATCCTCGTTTTTTAATTAATTCAAATCTCTTTCGAGCTCTTAATTGAGCCTTGAGCTTCCTTCTAGCCTGCTGTAAATGGTATGTTGAAGCTTTTTTATCAAAAGTAACACCATTCAAGTGGTCTATTTCATGTTGAAGTATTCGGGAGGTCATTCCGCTAAATTCATCTACCTCTCGTTCACCTTCTTCTGTATACCATTCCATAATGATATGATTTGGTCTTTTAATTTTTAAAAACATTCCAGGATAACTTAAACAACCCTCAACCATATAAGTTAATTCATTATCTGGATATGTATTTGTAGTTTGATCCCAAAATATCTGTGGATTAAAAAAAGCTTTAGCATAATCCTCAGCACCTTCAACAGTCATGTCACTTAAACCAATAACAAATACTCTACTATTTATTCCAAGTTGTGGAGCTGACAGCCCAAGACCAGCTTTTTCCTGCCGGACCGCTTGCAAATTGGTTATAAGTTCTTCTTGATCCACAATTGGATTTTCAAAATCAAAAGGAGCACAAACCTCTTTCAATATTTGATTTTTTTCTGTAACTAATTTCATCATATTAACCTACTATTTTACTAAAATTATTTTGCTTCTCAAACCGAATTGTAGAATCAAACTTATCTACATTAAGGTCACTTTTATGTGATATAATAAACACATTTTCTCCTGACAATTTATTTACTATCTTTAAAAACTCATCTGTTCCATTATAATCCAATGACGAATCAAATATTTCATCAAGTATCAAAAGATTTGTATTGGTGCTATTCTTCATCTTTGCTATCTGTCGCCATGTAAACAACAACGCCAAGTCTATTCTCATCTTCTCGCCTTCACTAAAGTTATCATAACCAAACACATCTCGATATCTAGACCTGATTGTTTCTTTAAACTCCTCATCTAACTCAAACTTAACTTGAAACTCTAATGCTGAAAGATAACTATTAATAAGTTTATTCATCACTGGTAAATATCGTTTAATAATTTTAGTCTTAATGCCAGAATCTTGTAAAAGTTGTTTTGCTAACGCTAGATAATTATTATCTTCTGTTAATTTCTCTTTTTGTTTATTAATAGTTTTTAATTCATCATTATAAATTTTAAGTTTGGTTTTTTCTTCTGTTAATTCAGCATCAATGTTTTCCAAATCCTTTATCTGGTTTAATAAATCCTTATTAAATGATGTGATGGAATTTATTGATGTTGTTTTCTTAGCAGTATCAACCTCTAACTCTCGACTATCTTTCTCTATATTTTTATACAGAATGTGTCTTGCCTCCATTTCTCCTAACCTTTCAGACATTTCAGTAGACGCTTCAATATACAGATTACATTTTTCTGTAAGAGTATTTACCGTATTCTCTTTAAAACTTTTATCTATAGGCTGTTCGCAAGTAGGGCACTCATCATTATCTTTATAAAAATTAATATCCTTTTCTATTTTCCTTTGGTTGTCCTGTATTTTATTTTTTACTGATTGGTGATTAAACAATTCTTCTTGTAAGGCTGTCTGTTTAGGTAAAATATTATTTTGCCATTCATCAATTTTAGATTGCAAGTCAGCGACCTGGCCGTTGAGTTTAAGCATCTCATTTTCATTCTTTTTTATCTTCACCTCTAACGCTGTTTTATTAGACTTGCTTTTTTCTTTAGTCTTTAAAATGTGGTCTGCAGCCATACTAATTTTGGTGTCTACTAAATTAAACTCATGAGTAATATCTCTCTGTCTTTCTTTCATATCTTTAATACGATACTTGAGAATATAATTCATTAAAGAAAATATCTTAATGTCTAAAATCTCCTCAACCACTTCACGCCTATGAGCTGGTGTCAATTGCATAAATGGAACAAAGGACGATGAGCCTAAAATAACTACCTGTGTAAACGACCTGTAATTTAATTTGAGAATGTTTGATTCTAAATGTTTTTGATAATCCCTCACACTAGCATCTTGATTTATCATCTTATCATTCTTATAAATCTCAAATCTATTTGGTTTAATTCCGCGGATGATATGATATCTAATTCTACCTATATTAAATTTTACCTCAACTTTACAATCACGCTCATTTACAGAGTTTACTAATTGATCCTTTTTAATGTTCCGGAAAGCCTTACCAAATAAACCAAAAGTCAAGGCATCCAACATCGTTGATTTTCCTGACCCATTCTCTCCACTAATTAATGTAGTATTCTCCTTATTTAAATGTATAATTATTGGAGTATTCCCTGTTGATAGGAAATTTTTAAATTCGATGGTTTTAAATTTAATCATTCAACTTCATTCGCTTCTACATACAGACCCTTAAGCAGTCTATTCAGTTTCTTCTTATTTAATAACTTGCTGTCTATCTCATTTACATACTTTTCCAATAACGACATAGTATCCTCGATTTCTTCCAACTCACTATCAGCTATAGTATCGGGGTCTAAGTCACTAAAGTCCTCAACTATCTTCAGCTCAAAAAAGTTCCCCTCGTTGTAGCATCGCTCCACAAAACGATCAAAGGTATAAAAATCTGTTTTTTGTATAACTACAATCTTTACATAACACCCATCATATTCATCCAAATCAATTTTTGTTATATCTTCTTTAGTGTCATCATAATAAATCTTTTTAAATAACTTATAGGGGTTTTGATAAAACTCAATCTCTCTAGTTTCGGTATCAAATATGTGAAATCCTTTTTTAGTATTCCAATCATTCCAAAACATTTCATATGGAGATCCTAAATAACGAATATGGCCATCATCTTGCTGTTGGTGGAAGTGTCCTGAAAATACTCTTTCATATCTCTTAAATAACTCTCGTTCCAAACCATGGTCACAATAAAATCCAGGAATCATTTCACTTCCCATAATAGCTAAATGGCCCATAAGAATCTCTGCTGCAGCTGATTTTATTTTATGTATAGATTTAGCATAATGAGCAGATGCTATCCATGGAACCATAAGTATATCCAACCCATCAAAAGTAGCAACTTCTGGAATGTCCTGATAAACTTTAATATTATCATACTCAGCGCAAGTTAATGATATTGAATTTACTTCATTATTATTTTTATAATAACAATCATGGTTACCAACCAACATATGAACATCATATTGCCTTGCAGGCTCAAAAAACATTTCCTTTGCTAATTTTAAACTATTAAAATTTGAATATTTCCTTCTATCAAATACGTCCCCTAAATGGATAATTGTTGTAATATTTTGTCTTGAACATTCCGGAAAAAATATAGTTTTATAAAATTGCCTTTGGTGTTCGGCAAAAGACAAACTATCGTTTCGACCACCATGATGGGTGTCGCTTATTAACGCTACCTTCATATATTTTATTCATCTTGGTGAAAAGTATACTTGTCTAGCATTTCCACAAATTGTTGTTGATATTCCCTTTCATCATCGTGTGCTTGTAAAGCTATACGAGATTCTATGTTAGATTCTTTCAATAATTTCTCCTTAATCTTCTGCTGTTTCTTTTCTTTTAAAATTCTACGAACAAAAGCATAATAAATTATTTGGGTAAAATATGCAAACGGATTAGAAGATTTTTCTGGATCAAATCTATCTATATATTGTAAGCAATTTTCTATACCATCAGAAATCATTTCTTCACGATAGGTATAATTGATAAAATTCGGCCGAAAAGATAAATGATTAGCAATCTTCAGGATACATTCTCCCAAATAATTACTAATCTGTGGTGGAGGATCTCCAACAGATTCAGCCTCTTTAATTAACTCTTTTCTCTCTATTACTGCTGCTAAGAACTCTTTGTTATTTACATAATGTATTGATTTTTTCTTTGTTTTTTTAGCCATTAGGGTCTCCAATTAACCCCGCAGCATACCCTCTTGTTGTGGGTTTACATAATCATTAAACAAACCGATAATAACTTCTACAGCATCATCTAAATTATCTAATCTCCACGATGCATTGCGTTGGATAAGAGGATGTTCCATCATATATTCATCATCAGATACTACAATTAATGGTTTTCTCAAACCAATAGCCCATCCGATTTCAATAATAGTACCAATAGATGGTCGTCTATCATTCATATACTTTGGTAGGTAAGCTAGTACCAAATCAGAAGATTCAGTATCTAACCAATTCTTTGCATTAATGGCACGGGCATCTGACCACATAGGATCAGTAGCACCATCGTCTGTATAAACCATACCTTTTTTCAAAGGTTCACACCTTAGTGGAGATATACCAATTATATTGTGTGGTAAACGATCTTGCACCAAATATCTCCAACTATTTCCCTCATCCGCTGTACACCCTGCAATTGGGCCTGCGAGATAAACATACTTCTTCATATTTAAAAATGTCCTTTTTTTGTTTAGACTGTTCCAGCCTAACACATTTAAAGTACATTGTCAAGTTTTTCTGTTATTAAATAAATTTAATTGTTTATTGCTTTCATCACTCCAAGAACCAACATCCAATGTTTTTAGGTCAAACTCCCTATCAATATATTTCCATTCCACACTAACTGGACTAAAGGCCTTTAAGAAGTTAAATACTATCTGTGGATCAAATGGCCCACAAGTATACACGTCCATCTGCATCAATGCGGGGAAGGCTTCTTCCCATACATGGACAGCAATGTGACTGGTTTCTATAATAGCAACCGCAGTTAGTCCTTTATTGCCTTCAACATCAACATAGGCAAAATGAGGCCCATGTAAGAGTTTCATGCCAATCTTATCAATCAGGTATTTGATCCATAATACTAGAGATTCGCCATCATTCTTTTGTGGCGGATCATTCACCTCTGCCCTGATAATAATATGTTTGTGTTCTGGTTTTTCCATAATATATTCTCTTTTGGAGCCTCTGCGAGGGGTCAAACCTCGGACATCTCACTTACAAGGCGAGTGCTCTATCACCTGAGCTACAGAGGCTAGTAACTTAACCCTTAGGTGTTATTCTACTTGGTCGTTCTCATACTCGCCGCACCAATTACACGGCTCATCTTTACCTATATACATTTCATATCCTTCCTGAGGACAAAAATGCTCCCACATTTCAACATTAACCTTAATTCGTTCTATAGGGAATCTCAAAATCTTTCCTGTCCTAAACCCCTCAATACGGAGCTTTATATAATCTAAGTAACTCGTTTTATTCTTAGCTGATGACTTTATTTTCTTCACTAAGCTGGTCCTTTAATTCTTTTACTCTATACTCTAAAGTGCTTATAGTGGTATGAATATGTCCGCAATCATGTGGCTCAATTCTAGATTTTAAAAAATGAATTTCAACTAATAGAACTAACATATGATCAATTAGCTCCTGACGAGTACCTTCCATTAGGACTTCCTTTCCTAAATATGTCATACTTTCAACTCCTGCCACTTCTTATTACGATACTTTTTAGAATTATACCGATTGGATAATTCATCACTCATTTCGACCATGCGAGGAACACAAGTATCATTCACCCACCTTTGGAGCTCTGAGTTATTATATTCCAACTCCTTAATACGACCCTCTGCTCGTTCCAATTTATAAGACAAGTGTGCAATCCTACGTTTTGCTTCTTCTACATAATTATCTTTCTCTGCCATTATATACTCTCCTGTACTATTACTAAAGTTTTCATTCTAAATGCTTTTACATCTACGTTTAAGAAAGGGTCATAATCATCAATTAACTTACTTAATTTGGGCCAGATAAACTTTTCATTTATTCGTTCATCAAACCGTGTTCGATATTGTAAAACTTTCTCTAAAATAACCAAAGTTTCTAATGATATTTTTTTACCTAAATATGCTTTAATTAACCTAGGGTGTTTTCCTTCATCACTATTAAATAGTATATCAAAATTCTCAACTGGAGTCAATAGTATTTCTAAATCATTTTTAAAAACATATTGTAAACTTTGTATTGTTTTTTGATGATCACGCCAGGATGCTTTATCAAAATCTCCTATCCATGTCTTATTGATAATGAAATTGGAAATTAGAAATTCTAATATCTGATCATCAGATAGTTTTTTAGATAACCTTAGAAATTGATATTTGTCCTTACGTTTCTCAAAAGAATTAATTGAGGCGGATACCTTACCGTTATATTTAAAAAAATCATAATCAGTAGTAAAGTGTAGCTTCAATGCCAAATAATTTTGATATACTTCAAATGGATTCATCAAAGTGGCAATTTAGTAGTTTTAGGACCCTTCAGACAATTTAATGATTCCGCATCTAATTGTATTTTTTCTTTTACAGAAGGATCAATGTACCTAACTATACGTTCTGGTTCTATATCCCGCTCTTGACAAAAAAATAAAATAGCTTCCATATAACTTAAATGATGTGTTCTCACCAATTCTTCAATTGTGGCAGTAAAGCCTTTAGTTGTTATTCCAAGTTTCATAATATAAAATAAGACATATTACCTATCCTTGTTTCGGTAATATGCGGTCTGTGAGGCTGTCG
>PBQF01000076.1 GCA_002724975.1 Parcubacteria group bacterium | reverse complement strand
GAGATCTGTCGCCAATACTGTTTTTACAACAGAGAGGGTTCGGCCAATTTTCTATTTATGCGCTGTAGAAAGATGGGGGTGTTGACAGGTCGACAGATCATACGGCCGATATTTGTATGAAGGCGGTTAAGTTGAAAGAGTGCCAGTTGCCCAGGATTACTTATTTATTAAACGAACATTCCGGGCTTTCCGTGGCCAGAAATACGGGTGTCTTTATTTCTAAAGGAGATATGATAGCATATATTGACGGTGATGCTATTGCTGATGAGCACTGGGTTCTTGAAATAGCAAAAACGTTTAACAACGATGACACTATTGGGGCGGTTGGAGGAAAGATTGAAATATTGAACACGGAAAGTTGGTTTGCCCTTTTTATCCATTGGATTCATTATTACATGGAAGGTAAAAATGGGGAAGAAGTAATACCATTAATTGGGACAAATATGGCGTTTAGGAAAGAAGTGTTTCAAGAAAGAGGTGGCTTTTTTGAAAATTTCAAATCGCGTGGAGATGAAACGAGTTTTACCAAATTGAAAGTTTTGCCATATTTTAAACAAAAGACAACTGCAGATGCTGTCGTCCATCATGAAAGACCTTGGACTTTCCACCAGTCGGGGAGCATTACAGGTTTTTAGCAGAATTGGGGGCAAGGATCGTAGAAACAGGCCTTCTCAAAGAGACCAAACTGACTACATGAACCGAGTGAAGGAAACCAACAAGAAAATCCTAATAACCGGTGCTGACGGCTTCATCGGCTCTCATCTTACTGAAATGCTCGTAAAGCAAGGCGCCAATGTAAAGGCTCTGAGTTACTATAATTCCTTTAATTACTGGGGCTGGCTGGAGGGCATTGATTGCCTGAATAATATAGAAGTGCTCACCGGAGATGTGTGCGACCCCCATTATTGCAAGCGAATCGTCAAGGATGTGGATATCATCTTTCATTTGGCGGCCCTCATTGGAATACCCTATTCTTACATTGCGCCTGACAGCTATGTGGATACCAATATCAAGGGAACGCTGAATATATGCCAGGCCGCGCTCGAAAATGGGTGCACGCGTGTGATCCATACTTCCACGTCCGAAGTTTATGGTACTGCTCAATATGTTCCCATTGATGAAAAACATCCATTGCAGCCCCAGTCACCATACAGCGCCTCAAAAATCGGAGCGGATGCAATGGCTAGAAGTTTTTTCAATGCTTTTGAGCTACCCTTGACTATAGCACGGCCCTTTAACACATATGGTCCCCGCCAGTCGGCACGGGCAGTTATCCCGACTATAATAACCCAGATAGCAAGTGGCAAAAGGGTGATAAAGCTGGGCGATATGACTCCAACACGAGATCTGAGCTATGTTGAAGATATATGTAATGGATTTATTGCTCTGGCAGAATGCGAAAAGGCGATTGGTGAGACGGTAAATATTGGTTCCAACTTTGAGATTGCCATTGGAGACTTGGTTAATAAAATAAAGGAAATAATGAATTCCGATGTGCAAATAATCTCGGATAATACACGCCTTAGGCCCGAAAAATCCGAAGTGTTTCGCCTGTGGTGCGATAATACAAAAATAAGGGAATTGACCGGTTTTGAACCAAAGTATCCAATAGGAGAAGGGCTTGAAAAAACGATCGCCTGGTTTACAAACCCTGAAAATCTGCGCAAATATAAAACAGATATCTATAATTTGTAGAAGCCTAAAGCATATAAGCATGGAAGCTGAACGCTCAAAGCTGCAAGGGATAAGATGAAGAAGCTTGGTTATGAAAATCTTGATGTGTGGAATCGTTCTGTTGATATTGCAGTGAGGGTCATAGAACTCGTTGAAGCAATTGATACCGGGAGGAAACACTATAGGCTTTTTGACCAAATTGAAGCGAGTTCAACCAGCGTATCAATGAACTTGGCGGAGGGCAAAGGGAGAAATTCGAAGAAGGAGTTTATTCAATTCTGCTACATTGCACGTGGCTCTCTGTATGAAACGATGACCTTGCTGGAAATATTTCGCAGAAAGAACCGGATTACGGATTCTGCCTATTTGGAATTGGAGAAGGAAGGAATAGAAATCGCTTCCATGATAAAAGGACTCATAAATTCCCTTTACAAGCCATAGTACCTTTCACCCTAATCTTTGACCTTTTACCTTTGAGCTTTATTTTTATACGCTTTGAACTCCAATGCTTTCAGCTTTGAGCTTCTATCTTCGAGCTTAAATTTATGATAAAAAAATCAGCATCAAATTCATTTTCAGAGATTATCGATTTTATCAAGTCTCTCTACCCTGAAGAAATTCCTGTTCCACTTCATGCGCCCAGATTTGTCGGCAGGGAAAAGGAATACGTAGTTGATGCTATAGGTTCCACCTTTGTTTCCTCTGTCGGCGAATATGTTGATCGCTTTGAGGAAATGATATGCAGAATTACTGGAACTGCATTCGCTGTGGCCACGGTAAACGGTACATGTGCGTTACATATTGCCCTTGACCTGGCAGGCGTTCAACCAGGCGATGAGGTGATCACACAGCCTCTTAGCTTTGTAGCAACGGCCAATACTATTTCATATTGTGGAGCTAAACCCATTTTCCTTGATGTAAGCAGGAAAACATTGGGCCTTGATCCTACGGCTTTGAAAGAGTTTCTAAAATCCAATACACAGACAACAAATCAAGGCTGCTACAATAAGGCTACCGGAAAACGGATCGCGGCGTGCGCTCCCATGCACACTTTCGGACACCCCTGCCAGATTGATTCCATTGCCGGGATTTGCGAACATTATAATATAGCTCTAATCGAAGATGCCGCGGAGTCGTTTGGAAGCTTTTACAATGGCCGGCACACAGGCACTTTTGGATTATTTGGTGTTTACAGTTTTAACGGTAACAAAACAGTTACCTGTGGTGGAGGTGGAGCAATTGTTACAAATGATGAAACTTTTGCCAAGAAAGCGAAACACATAACGACAACAGCCAAAGTTCAACACCCCTATGAATACATTCATGACGCGATTGGTTACAATTACCGTCTTCCGAATCTAAACGCAGCCCTTGCATGTGCACAACTGGAGCAACTGGACTTTTTCCTAGAAAATAAGCGTGAACTGGCTAAAATATATCAAGACTTTTTTGGACTCTTGGACATTCCCTTCGTCTGTGAACCAGATTACGCCCGGTCAAGTTTCTGGCTTAACGCAATTATCCTACTCGATCGCAAAACACGTGACGAATTTTTGAAAGCAACAAACGAGGCAAAAGTCATGACACGCCCTGTCTGGAAGTTGCTAAATCAACTTGAAATGTACCAAGATTGCCAGACTGATGCGCTGATAAATGCACAGTGGCTTGAAGACAGGGTGGTCAATATTCCGAGTAGTGTAAGGATATGAAAGAAAAAATTATACTAATCGGCGGCGGAGGTCACTGTAAGTCCTGCATTGATGTAATTGAGCAAGCTGGGACATTTAGGATTGCAGGTATTGTGGATTTGCCAGAAGAACTCCACCAAGAGATCTTGGGATATAAGATTATTGCTACGGACGATGACCTGCCGCGGCTTGTAAATGAATACGAAAACTTCCTGATCACTCTGGGTCAAATAAAGAGTCCGGAAAAACGGATAAGGATTTTTCAAACGTTGAAGGAATCAGGGGTAAAATTACCGGTAATTGTTTCCCCCCTTGCCTATGTTTCCAAGCATGCCAAGATTGAAGAGGGGACTATCGTTATGCATTATGCGCTGGTGAATGCTGGAGCAAAAATAAATAAAAATTGCATCATCAATACCAGGGCACTTATCGAGCACGATGCCGTCATCGAAGATCATTGCCATATTTCAACAAATGCAGTAATCAACGGTGGCGTTAAAGTCGGTACAGGTACATTTTTCGGCAGCAATGCCGTTTGTAAAGAATATATTGAGATTGGTGAAAATGCAGTAATAGGTTGCGGTGCAAAAATTACTAAGAATGTTCCCCCAAATTCTTTGGGCTTTTAGCTTTGCCTGCCCCGTGAAATGCGGAGCATATTTCACTGGGGAAATTTCAAACATTTTGCCATCCATCAGGAAATATCATGAAAATAATTAAAAAGTTAAACCAGTATTATAATTCATTTAATATGGCTGAAGATTACATAGAAAGAAGAATTGTAGTTAATAACTATCCTAAAGTTATAGCAATAGAATTAACTAATAGATGTAACTACAGATGTTCCTTTTGTCCCCCGTTTACTAGAGAGTCAGGTTTTATGTCAGAAGAATTACTTAAACATATTTTAGATACAACAGTATTCTCAAATGATATTGTTCAACTTCATTTTCATGGAGAATCTTTACTGCATCCAAAGTTGGGCAAAATGATAGCACTATGCAAAAAATATAAATTAGCAGTAGGCTTATCAACTAATGCAAGTATTTTAAATCTAGAAAAATCGAAAGATATTATAAGTAACGGATTAGATTATTTGATTATTGCTTTTGATGGTGTATCAAAAGAAATATATGAGAAGTATAGAGTAAATGGTAATTATGATAAAGTTAAAAAATATATAATAGATTTTCTTAATTATAAGGAATCTTTGGGTGCTAAAACCCCTTTTGTGGATTTAAATGTTATAAAAACTAATGAATCTGTGCCTTTAATTGATGATTATATTAAATATTGGGAAAAGACATCTGTTAATCGTATTACTGTAAAAAGTTTTTCGACAAGGGCAGGACAGATAGATGGAAGTATATCTTCGGAAGATAATTGGTATTTTGGGGAACGTATTAAAAGGTATCCTTGTGACTGGTTTTGGACAAGTGTTATAATTCTTTGGGATGGAAGAGTTGTTCCCTGTTGTCACGATATGGAAGGGAAATTAATACTAGGAGATATTAGAAAGGAAACACTTCAGCAAATATGGAATAATGATTTATTACAAAGGATAAGATTAGAAGAATGTGAAAATAATCATGATAGAGAGCCATGTAAATATTGTAATGAGTGGTATGGACGTCCAGGAAATAAGATAGGATATATTATTAAAACAATTAAAGACAAAATACAAGGTGAAAAGATTTTTAAAATTGTATATGAAAAAATAGATAAGTGATTGACCAAAAATGAAAACCTTCATCATCGCAGAAGCAGGCGTAAATCATAATGGCAGCATAGAACTTGCCAGAAAGATGATCGATGTGGCTGTTGAGGCCGGGGCTGATGCTATAAAGTTTCAGACTTTTAAGGCAGAAAAGGTTGTAAGTAGATACGCCCCAAAGGCGGAATATCAAAAAAAAACAACAACGGCTGATGAATCCCAGCTTGAGATGATCAAGAAACTGGAATTGGGTGTTGATGCTCACAGAGAACTCATCGCCCATTGCCGGCAAAAAAATATACAGTTCCTCTCCAGCCCGTTTGATCTTGAAAGCATAGACCTGCTAAATGAACTTGGCCTTGATATTTTCAAGACTCCATCCGGCGAAATTACCAATCTGCCTTACCTGAGAAAGATAGGGGCGCTGAAAAAAGAAATTATACTTTCCACCGGCATGGCTGATTTAGGCGAGATCGAAGATGCCATTGATGTGCTCATGGAAGCCGGAACAAAGCTTAAAAACATCACAGTTCTGCACTGCAATACGGAATATCCCACACCAATGCAGGATGTAAACTTAACAGCCATGGAGACCATAGCCCTTAAGTTTTGTGTACGCGTGGGTTATTCGGATCATACACTTGGAATAGAAATCCCTATCGCAGCGGTAGCCCTTGGTGCGATCGTTATTGAAAAACATTTCACACTTGATAAAAACATGAAAGGCCCGGATCATAGGGCATCCCTTGAACAAGACGAACTCAAGACCATGGTTAACGCTATTCGCAATATAGAAAAGACCTTAGGAAACGGCATCAAAAAGCCCAGTCCCTCAGAACTAAAAAACATGGTCATTGCCAGAAAAAGCATCGTGGCGGCCCGGGATATCCGCAAAGGAGAAGCATTCACCGAAGAAAATCTGACCATAAAGCGTCCCGGAACGGGGATCAGCCCCATGCGGTGGGATGAGGTGATAGGCCAACGAGCGAGAAAAGATTATAATATTGATGAGCTTATTAGCTGGTAGATAGTAGCTGGTAGCTCGTAGATTTGAGATCAGAGGTGAAATTTGGACAAGATTGATGATATTGATTTTGGATATGAGAAACTGCTTATCTGGCAAAGATCGCTTGAATGGGCAGATCGTGTTTTGTCAATTGCTGAAAACATAGAAACAGAAAGAAAACATTATCGATTGATTGAGTAAGTAGAATCATCTTGCACATCTGTTCCGATGAACATAGCAGAAGGCAAAGGACGTTTTTCAAAAAAAGAATTTGTCCATTTTCTTTATATTGCAAGAGGATCTCTTTACGAAACCATGACACTTCTGGAAATATTTTTGAAAAGACAATGGGTCTCACAGGAAGGATTCATTATCGTGAAAAACGAAACAAGAGAAATCGCAAAAATGTTTAACGCTTTCATAAATTCCATAAAAAAGAACCAATAACCAACTATAAACTACAAGCTACCAGCTTGCAAACTATGAGCTATCGACGACAAACTACGAGCTACAAGCCACGAACTATCTGTATTGTTACCGGCAGTCGCGCTGAATACGGCCTTCTTTATTGGCTGATTAAGGAAATTCAAGAAGATTCTGATTTTGAGCTGCAGATAATAGGCACAGGAATGCACCTTTCCCCTGAATTTGGCCTGACATACCGCCAGATAGAAGATGATGGATTTAAGATTGACAAAAAGATCGAGATGCTCCTTTCCTCGGATACACCGGTAGGCATTTCAAAATCTATGGGCCTTGGTATAATCGGTTTTGCTGAGGCATATGAAGAGTTAAACCCGGATATTGTAGTTCTTCTGGGGGACAGGTTTGAGATTTATTCAGCGGTTGCTGCTGCTATGATCGCCCGTATTCCAATCGCTCATCTGCATGGAGGTGAAACAACTGAAGGGGCATTTGACGAAGCGATCAGACATTCAATTACCAAGATGTCTCACCTTCACTTTACCAGCACGGAAGAATATAGAAAACGTGTTATCCAATTAGGGGAGAATCCTGAAAGGGTTTTTAATGTGGGTGCCATCGGAATCGAAAATATTCAAAAACTGCCGCTTCTATCACAGGAGGATCTGGAAAGTGAAATCGGTTTTTCTCTTGGACAGCAATGTCTCCTTGTAACTTATCATCCTGTAACTCTTGAACAGGCGACCGCTCAGATGCAATTCCAAAATCTTCTTAATGCTATAGATACAATTGACGGTTTGCATGTCATTTTTACAAAATCTAATGCGGACACGGAAGGCCGAATCATTAACCGGATGATTGATGAATATGTGTCAACAAAGAAAAAAAGCTCTGCTATTTCGTTTACATCGATGGGTCAGCTTCGGTATCTGAACGCTATGAAACATGTGGATGCTGTGGTCGGCAATTCATCAAGCGGAATTGTAGAAGCGCCGAGCTTTAAGACTCCCACTGTCAACATTGGTGACAGGCAAAAAGGACGTATTCAGAGCAGAAGTGTTATCAATTGCTCTCCGACAAAAGATGCAATCATTCAAGCTCTGAAGCAAGCATTTTCTCCTGAGTTCGGGCAGGGGATACAGGAGATGACAAATCCATACGGAAAAGAAAACACAGCAAGAAATATCAAGGAAATCATCAAGTATTTTGATCTGACGAATATTCTAAAGAAAGAATTTTATGACATTAAGATAGCTGATTAGTTAAACAGATCAAGAACTCAATAATTTACGAGTTGATCAGCCTAACCACTAAATAAATTGCCAGCTACTAAGAATTCAACAGCTTGCGAGCTAATACTATGAAAGACATAACCATACATCCAACTACTAGTGTTAAAGAAGCCATGGAGGCCATGGGCAAGACAGCGGAGAAGCTACTTCTAGTCGTTGATGAAAACCAGAGATTGATCGGCTGTTTGACTGACGGCGACATCAGACGTTACATTCTTAAAAGCTATGACCTAACCGGCACTATTGAAAAGGCCTACAACGCAAACCCGGTTTTTGTATTCCAGAAAGATTTTGATACGGAAAAGATTAAAACGGTTTTTTTGAAAAATAAACTCGATGTGATTCCGATTTTGGATCAAAACCGCAAGGTGGTCGATTTTATAACCTGGGGCAAGGCATTCGGAAACAATAGAAGATCAGGAGATCAAAAACTGAACGTTCCTGTTGTGATTATGGCCGGCGGCAGGGGAACCCGCCTTGAACCATTTACAAAAGTTTTGCCCAAGCCTCTTATCCCCGTTCGCGACAAACCCGTAATCGATCATATCATAGACAGATTCAGGGACTATGGCGTGAGCGAGTTTTATCTTACAATACATCACATGTCCAAAATCCTGCGCGCATATTTTGAAGAAAAAAAACCGGATTATTCCATAGAATTTGCCGAAGAAGATGAACCAAGAGGAACCGCAGGCAGCCTCAAACTGCTCGCAGACAAGCTGGATATGCCCTTTTTTGTGTCCAACTGCGATATCATTGTCGAAACTAACTATGCTGATATCTATCGATTTCATACAAAAAATAGCTATGATATTACCCTCGTAGCTTCTGCAAAACAATTCAATATTCCCTACGGGATATGAGAACTGAACGGTAGCGGCAGTTTGGATAGGATAAAGGAACAACCGGAATATAACTATTTAGTAAATACAGGGCTGTATGTACTAAACCCGGATGTAATAGGCCTGATCCCTGATAATAAATTATTCCACATTACTCATCTAATGGATAAACTAAGAGAAAACAAAGGTACAATAGGCGTGTATCCCGTCACTGAAAAGGCCTGGATAGATGTGGGCCAGTGGGCTGAGTACCGGAAAGCGTTGAAGGTGATAGAGGAGCTTTGAGGTCCGCTTGTTCGATGATTTGGTAACAGACAAAAAATCACAAATAAAATTCCTTCGACAAGTTAACCAACCATATTTCTTATCAATAGGCAGGAAAATATATGAAGGCAGAAGAAATAATAATAAGTAAGCGAGAAAAAGTTTTAAAATGTTTCATAATGGTTGTTAATTTTATTTTAGGATTATTGGGAGAAGTTAGAAAAGATCTTTCCAAAGTATTTCTTTCAAATGGATTCATACCGGTTAAAAAAGTCGGCACAAAATATGGTGAAATCAATTTTTATGCTCCAGGGAATATGTTGCTTTCAAGGGCAAAAAGTTTTCACTATAAAGAACCTAAGACACTCGCCTGGATTAGTAATTTTGAGAAAAATGATGTTTTTTTTGATATTGGTGCCAATATAGGAGTTTATTCATTATATGCCGGTTTGAAAGGTCATAGAGTATATTCTTTTGAACCTTCAGCCTTCAATTTTGCCATTTTAAATAGAAATATATATTTAAATGAACTTGAAAATGTCATTACAGGGTTGTGTTTAGCTTTATCTGATGAAGACAGAGTAGACTATCTCAATATGGTAGATATAAAAATGGGAGGTTCTAGCTATTGCTTCTCTGAGAGTAAAAGGGAAGACGGAAAAGAATTTGATCCTTACTTTCGTCAGGGGGCCTTAGGGCTGCGCTTAGACACTTTAGTCAGCTTGTTTGATAATGTTAAATTCCCTAATCATATTAAGATTGATGTTGATGGCAATGAGTGCAAAATACTTCAAGGAGCCGGTAAAGTTGCTTGCTGATAGAAAGCTGAAATCAATTCTTGTTGAAATCGATACAAGAACTCAGAAAGCTACCGACCAAATTTCGTTGTTACTAAATGAGCATGGGTTTATTTTAACGGAGATAGACAAAAATATAGCTTATATTTATTCTCGAAATTATATTTTTGTTCGAAACTAGTGAAGGAATGTATGAGTTAGTTTAATGTATTGTTCTTAAGCTTATGAAGTTACGAACTGCAAACTCATGGACTTAACAGCTTTGAGCCCCAACTTTGAGCTACAACCCGCCACTCACAAGCTAACCAACTTATGAATTGCCTGATAATAGGTTATGGATCGATTGGCGCGCGCCACGCTTCTATATTAAGCGAAACGGGGCATATCGTTCATGTTGTAAGCAAGAGAGATATAAAAGACTTTCCGTGTTACAAATCAATAAAGGCAGCCTTGCAAAGCAGGGATTTTGAATATGTCGTTATCTCTAACGAAACATATAATCATTATAACAGTTTTATAGAATTAAACGGACTCGGATATTCAGGTAAGCTTCTTATTGAAAAACCTGTCTTTTCACAGCCATGTTTATTACCTCAATTAGGCCATGAAAATGTATTTGTTGCCTATAACCTTCGTTTTCACCCGGTTATTCAAAAACTGCATGAATTTTTAAATGGCAAAGAAATTTACTCTATACAGGTATATGTGGGACAATATCTTCCCGATTGGAGACCCGGCACTGATTATGCAAAATGTTATTCTGCTTTTAGAAACCAGGGCGGCGGTGTTCTGAGAGACTTGAGCCATGAGTTAGATTATATTAATTGGATCGCCGGCGGCTGGAAGAAAGTAACGGCGATTGGCGGAAAAGTCAGTGATCTTCAGATAGATAGTGATGATGTTTTTGCTTTGTTGTTGGAGATGAAAAATTGTCCTGTCGTCAGTGTTCAGATGAATTATCTGGATCGCAAAACCCGCAGGGAAATTATTATTAACCTGAAAGATCATTCAATAAAAGCAGATTTGCTTCATAGCACTTTAGAAATAGACGGAGAGATGACAATGTTTGAGGTGGAAAAGGATCTGACATATACCATGCAGCATAATGCAATATTGAATGGAGACTACAGTACCGCCTGTACATTGAAACAAGGGATGGATGTATTAAACCTGATCCATGCTGCTGAATTGGCATCAAAGAAGCAAGAGTGGATTAATATATCAGATTTAGAGCTAATATCGTGAAACAGTACATCGTTGGATTTATTTTTGCTCGTGGTGGATCCCAAGGGATTCCCGGAAAAAATATTCGTCTCCTGGCAGGAAAACCGCTTATTGCTTATGCTATTGAAACAGCATTTCAAAGTCAGCTTATAGATCGCGTGGTGGTTTCTACTGATGATAAAAAAATAGCACGGGTTGCTCAAGAATGTGGCGCTGAAATTCCGTTTGTACGTCCCAAAGAATTAGCCCAGAACAATTCTCCAGAATGGCTGGCATGGCAACATGCTATTCGAACTTTGAAGGAACAGGACAATGGCAGGGATTTGGATGTATTTGTTTCCATTCCTCCTACTGCGCCGTTACGAGTTGTTGAAGATTTGGATAATTGCATCCACAGCTTTTTGGATAATAACGTTGATGTGGTTATAACGGTCAAGAAAGCCAGTCGTCATCCATCATTTAATATGGTTTCCATTGATGAAAATGGTTATACAACACTTGTATTGCCACCAAGTGAATCAATCAGTCGACGTCAGGATGTTTCTCCCGTGTATGATGCGACAACAGTTGCTTACGTTGCAAACCCACAATTTATAATGGGAGAAAAGTCGATTTTTAGTGGAAAGATTAAATCAGTCATAATCCCTGAAGAAAGAGCAGTTGATATCGATACCGAGCTTGATTTCCAGTTTGCTGAATATTTGGTGACCAATAGGATAAAAACAAATGAAGAGAATTAGCGAACTCATGTCACTTAAGGGGCGCATAGCACTGATCACAGGTGGCGCGGGGCATATTGGTTCGGCGATGGCTGAGGCTTTGGCAGAGCTTGGCGCGAATATCGTGCTGCTTGATCTGTCTCTCGAATCGTGCCTGCCTGTATGTGAACATATCTCAAAGGAATACGCTGTTGAAACTCTGCCTTTAGCAGTAAATCTTGCACAGGAAAAACATATCCGAACGGTTCCCGATAAAGTTGTAAACAAGTTTGGCAGATTGGATATTATGATAAATTGTGCTGCGATTGTCGGGATTTCAAACCTTCAGGGTTGGGCAACTTCTTTCGAAGAACAGTGTGTGGATACTTGGAAGCAAGCTTTAGATGTGAATTTGACAGCTCCATTTATATTGACTCAAGCTTGCACACCAGCATTGAAAGAGTCCGGTCATGGTTCAGTAATCAATATTGCTTCGATCTATGGACATGTAGGCCCGGATATGCGCTTGTACGAAGGAACGGAAATGGGTAACCCTGCGGCTTATGCTGCAAGCAAGGGAGGGTTGATCCAGTTAACTCGTTGGCTTTCAACAGTGCTGGCTCCTGAGATCAGGGTTAACGCTATCAGTCCGGGCGGTGTGTGGCGAAATCAGCCCGAACAGTTCTGCAACGAATATATTGAGAGAACACCGCTAAAACGCATGGCTATCGAGGAAGATCTCAAGGGAGCGGCTATATACCTTGCTAGTGATCTTTCCCAATACGTGACTGGGCAAGATATCGTTGTGGATGGGGGGTGGAATGTTTGGTAATGCACTACATTTTCTGCTGGTATGGATCCGCATCCAAAAAAACTGGGAGAACGGGGTTTTCAAGGAAACCCATAATATTTTTTCAGCAGGAAGCTTTAGAAAATCTCACATAGTTACATTTGCTTGGTGAGAGAGGCAAAATAGATAAATGATAGAAGTTATGACCCGACCTCAGTGTCTGGCGGAGGATATCGTGGTTTTGGATGGCTTTTCGAATGCGGGAAAATCATTATTGGCACCTGTTATCAGTTCCTTTGAAAGATGCGAGCTGTGGAGAATAAATCCTCTATATGATAATCTCTGTTTGCTGGATGCATTTAAAAAGGTTGAAAGAGATGCTTCATCAACCCTTGTGAAATTATTTGCCGATATGGATCTGTATAACCTGATCATTGGAAGGAATGTAAATTTTAGGGCAGATGATGATACGGGGGTCCACAAAAATTTACAGGGAGATCGTTATAAAAAACGACTTGATTCCGAAGGCGGGGACTATGGAACAAAAGTTATAGATGAAAAAACCCCAATCCTTATTCTAATGACTCACTGCATATTCGAATTCCCGGATCTTTTGTAATAACTCTCCTTATCGACTTTTCCATTTTGATAATAGTGGGCGGGCATGACTTTATGATTTACTGAGTGAAATCATAAACAATTCACCACTTGATGTGATGGTTAAAGAGCGTCATATTAAGATTTTCTGTATCAGATAAAAAAACTTATGTACACTAATAAAATCAGAAAAGATTGAAACCCTCAAGTGTTGGCAAGATGCGACAAAAGATATTAAACGTAATATTTTGTGATGTTATCAAATGCTAGTAACGACTTAAGATAGGTCAGAAAGAAAATAAATCCTTGGAAATATTAAGTATGCAACATTTTTTATTAAGACAAGTTAATCAAATTAAGCAAGGAGGAGTATCTGCACTCTATAGGAAGCTTAATAAGATCAAACCGCATCTGATTAATTTTCCACTATATATCAGTGCGATACCTTTGGTGGCTCTTATAAGGATAATTAGACCTCTTGTGCTGATTCGCTGGTATGCTATTGTAGCAACCCGGATAGGACATTTTGCTGCAAACATTGAATTATATGCCTGTGAAAAAGATCATAATATAAATGTTCCAGCACAACGCCACTTTGATATATTCTTTGTTGGGCATAAACCTATATGTAATTATCAGTTATTTATTATGTGGAAGCGTGTATTACGTATTTGGCCTCATTACTTCATGTATCCAGTAATGATTATTAATAAATTAATACCAGGTGGCGAGTGTCATGAGATTAAAACAAGTAATCACGATCGAGATGTCCATAATCTTTTTGATAAATCTTCAGTTCATATTAGTTTTTCTGATCAAGAAGAAATATATGGAGCTAGTGAGTTGCGTAAACATGGGATACCAGAGGGAGCAAAATTTGTTTGTTTAATAGTGCGTGATTCGGCATATTTAGAAGAATTACCTTATCACTCTTATAGGGATGGAAATATACAGCAGTATGTTATGGCTTGTGAAGAGTTAGCAAATAGGGGTTATTATGTAATAAGAATGGGAGCTAAAGTTAAAAATTCTATAAATTCAAAGCACCCAAAAATTATAGACTATGCTACTAGTGGTTCTAGGAGTGAATTTATGGATATTTACCTTGGAGCAAAATGTTCATTTTGTATTAGTACTTCTACAGGTTTTGATTCGATACCAGCAATATTTAGAAAGCCTATCGCGTTTGTAACGGTTCCTTTTAGTTATATATATACATTTAGTAGTAAATACATTTCTATAACAAAGCATCATATTTCAAAAGATGACGGTAGAGAGCTTTCGTTTTCTGAGATTTGTTCCATGAAATTAGATGTAGCACTGTCAAGTAGCGATTATCACAAAAAAAATATTGAGTTAGTAGAAAACTCACCTGAAGAGATTCGAGATTTGGTAATTGAAATGGCGGATCGTTTGGAGGGAGTTTGGATAGAGCCAACAGATGATATAAAAAATAGAGAACGATTTAAATATATTTTTAGTCGTTGCCAATTATCTAACAAGAGACATTTACATGGCGAATTTTATTCACATATTGGAGCATTATTTCTTAAGCAAAACAGTCATCTGTTAAAATAATGAGTTTTATAATGTTAATTCAAAATAATGAATAAGGATATTAAAATTTGCAGCAGTTAACAATTATCGTTAATATATTAAAAGAGTTT
>PBQF01000075.1 GCA_002724975.1 Parcubacteria group bacterium | reverse complement strand
GTCAATACCTGTGGCAAAGGTTGAGGTGGCTGATGAACCTGTTTGGTTAAGATAGAGAACATTCAGTCCTCCGGCAAATGTAGAGGTAGCTGTTGATGTGGCGTGGAAATATGGAGCAGAAATTAAGGATGCATAAAGGCCCCCTGATAGTGTTGAAGTCCCTGTACCTGTTCCTGTGAGAGTAGAGCCACTAACGTTTCCTGTATATGTTCCTGTCGTTCCAGAGAAGCTCGATCTTGATATTGATAGTCCTGAAATAGTTCCTCCAGAGATTGTTGGATTTGTTATGTCTACCTCTGATAGTTTATCTATGTTGTTTGTTCCGGCTATTTGGTTGTAGACATTTTGAATAATTGTATTACGGCCCGTATTAATACCATTTAGCTTTTTGTAAACATCATTTCTTAAACTATCTATTGAAATTTTAAGTTCATCAACAAAATTATTATCTATCACTTGAAAAGTATCATTAGATGAATTGTCACTAGACGATTGGTTTGTAGTTTGTGTTTGGGGAGAGTTTGCCACCACTACTTTTTGTGGAGCTTCTGTAGGATTAGTCACAATAACCATTTTTTTAATAATAACCTCTTCACTGCTATCAAGTGATTCTTTATAAGGCGTCTCTTCGGAGAATACTTCTATGAGTTCCAGTCCTCTCTCATCTGTCACAATCTCTTTTCTAACTATGTTAGTCTCATTACTCTCATTAAAGTCATCTGTTTTGAATAAGTTAGCTTGTGCAACATATTTCACAAGGACTGTAATAGAATCAGAGATTTCATCAGTTGTGCCTGTAATAAGACTTTTTACGCCACTAAATTTATCTATGTTATATGAAAACTTATAATCAAACCCATATCCATCAGTATTCAAAGAAATAACTGGGCTCTTCTCAACTGACAAAGGCATTAGAGATGCACCAATAAGACCAATTAGAAATACAAATGTAGAAATTTTACTTCTTTTTTTGAGATGGTCTCTTTTAATTTTAAAAGTCCTTTTTAATAATTCTTCTTTCTTTTTGTTTACTAAATGCTTTTGAAATTTAGCTGCTTCAATAAAATTAATTAGAGAGTTTTCTTCAATATACCAAGCTCGTCCAACCATTTTAGACTTAAGTTTCCCACTACGGCACAAAGAGGCGAGGTAATCGTTTGTATAACCATATTTTTCCGCACCTCGTCTTGACGAGATATACTTTTCTTCTCCAAAAATAAGTTCATTTCCAGTGTTACCTGAAATGTCTTTAGACCTTATACCTGTGCCGTTTAAGTAATCTAGCTCCATATACAGAAGCTATTTTATTCTCTCTAAAAAAGCTTTTTTAGGGGAAAATCAAAAAAATGTTGGGGAAAAGGTAAAATTTTTGACAATATATCCCTAATATATCGTAAAAAAATATACTTGACAGAATCTGGCCAATTTCGAGAAAGTAAAAAGTTAGAAAATAAATAGAAAATCTTTATTCTGGTTGAGTTTAGCTAACAAAAAGTCATTTAATTAATTAACAAAATTAGACTAAAACAGAAAACTATATATTTAATTGCGTAATTAAATACTTAATTCTCTAAAAACCTTCAAAAATCACCTAAAGTAATTTCCTCCACCTTATAAAAGTTATAAAAGCTGCAAAAAACACAAGGAAATGTCCCCAATATTTCGTCAATAGCTACTCTGAACCAAATTGAGTTCTATAGATCTTCACCCGCCCTGATTTTTTGAATGAGAGAGTCTGCTTGTTCTTTAAAACTTGGATCAACTTCCGCTGCTTTTTGTAATTCAATAATTGATTCTTCTCTGAGCCCAGCACCAAGAAGTGTGCCGACAAGTGCAGCTCTAAACTGAATATTATCTGGATGTTGTTTAATAACATTTCCCCATTGGTTAATTGATTTCGTAAAATCCCCTATTCTAAAGTACGCTATTGCAATTCTTTTGTCGCCAAAATTTTCATCAAATTTTTCATTTAAAAGACTCTCAGCTAAATCTTCCTGCTTGTTATAAATTAAAGTAGTAGCGTAAATAATTCTTGCAGTGTTAAATCTCTCATCAAGTTCATATGCCGTTTTTGCAATATTGACTGCTTTCTGTGTCTGACCACTATTTAAATAAACTGAAACAAGAGCAAGATGTGTTGTCTGCTTCTGCGGAGAAAGTCTTAATCCCTCTTCTAAGTAAACTATAGCTTCATCATAAAGTTGTAACGTACTTAGAAGAGAGCCCAAGAAAATTTGATGCCGCACACTTGTCGGATTTGAATCAATTTGTTTCTGTTGCTCTTCCTTGGAAAGAATAATGAACTCCTCCTTCAGTTCTTGTGGCACGCCTGAATTAACAACAATATTTGAAGTCGAGGTTAATAAATGTTCTCTAACCTCTTGAGTACCAGATGTATCATAAGCTAGAGCTCTTTTGAAAAATTCCAAATTTTTAGCAAGACCTCCCGGTTGTGGAGCTATAGCATATAAAAGAGAACGAGATGTTAGATACAGCTTGGCATTGAAAAAGTAAACTGAAAAAACCATCAGAACAATTATGATTGGTACAAAAGCCGTCGTATAAACAAAAGAACTTGGTTTTGGTTGGAGTTCTTTCTCCCCTCGCAATTGAAAATGTATTAATGCTAAAACAAAAATAAAGAGTAAATAACTTGCAATATTATCAAAAACAAAAAGATTATGGAAAAAATAAGCGGCCAGAAGTCCTGTGAAAAGACTCTTGGAAACTACTGATAAATTTTGACTTTTCCAAGTGTAACGAAGAGCAAAAAAGAATAATGAAAGGTAAAATAAAAGACCAAATATGCCCCCAGCTATCAACCAATCAAATATCACATTATGAGCCCTATCAAACCAAGGCTCTTGGGCATACATCTTGGGGTCATAGTATTTTTCAAAGACAAAGATAAAGTTTTCTTGCCCCCATCCTAAAATGGGCTTTTCTTTAAATGCATCAAGGGCCATCCCCCAAAGAACAAATCTTGATATAGTAGTTCTGTCCTCTAAATTAATCGAGGACAATCTTTGAAGAGGTTCCACATTTTGGACAACAGACGTATTTTTAAAAGCAAAAAATAGGCCAACCAAAATGAAAATGGATACAATTGCACCTATTGAAAACCTTCTTGCAGATCTATTTTCTCTATCAAAAAGAGCGATTAGAAGAAAAGTTAGAAAAACTCCGCCAACCAAACCTAAAATTGCACCACGAGTCGCCGTAAAAATAAGAATAAAAGTCTGGAAAGCAATAATTACCCCATAAAGCCATTTGACCCATTTCTCCCCCTGATGTTTAAACAAAAGATAGGAAAGAAGAAAAACATGAAAGAGCATATAAATTGCCAAATAAGAGGCATTACCAAAACTTGCATCAAGACGAGTACCACTTTGAATTGAGACAAACTTGCCAAAAAACTGAAAAAACCCCCAGCTGCCTATAATCAAGCTAACACCCGTGGAAGTTTGGATAAGCCTGTCCCAAATTTTTTCAGTTTTAATAAAAGAGACCAAAACATAAAAGTAGGCCAGAAGATGTAGGAGTGTAACAAGTCCTTCCATTCTTTCAAAATTTGACCAAAAACTTTTTAGGAAGTGGCCACTGATAATGTCGGCCAAAGCAATAACCCCAACAAAAGCGGTTATTGCGTACAAAAGCCAAGATTTTTCCGGTCTGTAATTAGAATTTTTTAGAGCCAGAATCACCCAGGCGCTAAAAATAATCTCGGTTATAATCCTAAACAAAAAGGCCTTGCCAGTAATAAATGGAAAGAATAAAGAAAGAGAAGGATTAATAATCCCGGCAACATAAAGAGGTACAAAGGGAATCAGAAAAATACCAGTAAAAACTATGTATTTCAGGATCTTCTCAAAACTCATGCGCATCAGTTTATCACAACAAAAAGTTAGTTGCTATTGAGTAATTTAATATATTGATATTTTCTTATTTGGGTAGTAATAGAGCACCCTATAACCAATTACAATAAGAGAAATTATTAAATGAAGATAATATAAGAGAGTTGCTGTATCAGATGAATAAAATCCGACAATAAAGATAATTAAATAATAGAGTAAAGTCCAGGCGTAAACCATAAAGGTTGCATAATAAAAAAGACGAATGGGTAAAATTAGATTATATTGAGATTTTGATCTTATTATCAAATCTTTTAAAATAGGCCTTTCTTCTTTGATTTTTTTCCTGATTAGTTCTTTCGTTTCAGAGAAAGTTTCTAAACGAGATGTAAGAACTGCAAGAATCAATGTCCCACCAAAAGCTAAGAGATTATCATTATAATTAAAGAAATACCAAGCAATAACAAAATAAAGAACAAGTGGGTAGAGAAAATGAACCATTCTGTCATGATACATACCCTTTTGAGTGTGGTGATTTAAAACTCTAGCAACTTCACCATCAACTTTATCTATAATTGTTATTAGGTATAAAGCAAACAATTGTAAAATTGGAGTCCAAAAATATTCAATACCTATTTTAAACAAACTAATAATAAAAACCCCAAGTAAAATAGCGAAAGACAGAAGAGTCAGTTGATTTGGTTTAATCCACTTTAAATTAGAGGTGATAAAATAAGAAATACGCGCAGAAATTAACCTTTCCACATGATAGATTTTGTCTTTCTCCATTTTCTTTACTTTTGGAGCATGAACTATTTTTTTGTATTCATCGAATGTCATTTGTGTATATATCCTCTTACTTTTATCCATACCTTTAACAAAAGTGAGTAGGCCTTGTGGTAAAAGTATGTATTGACCCTTTCTCCGCCAAAAGCTTCCTTAAATACTGAGAGTGAGTCCTCTTCAGGGTGAGAATCGAGACCTCCTAAATCTACCCAAGCCATATTACGCTTTTTAGCAAATTTAACCACCTCCCATATAATCATTCGATTAGCCCAACCTGTGATTTCTCTTAACTTCTTTTCTTCGTCTGAGAGTCTCTTTGAAGCCAAGACCCAAGCTCGAATATATTTTTCATCTGCTAAAAATACACCGCCAGCAATCATTTTACCTCCATAATAGGCTGAAACTAACGTTCCCTCTCTCTGTAACAAAGAATGTGATTCTTCTGGCAGGCCCTTATTCTTTCTAAACTCTTGATAGATTTTAAAGAATTTGTCGAAATTCTTATCGAAGACCACCTTTATACCTAACCTCTCCCCTTTTTTGATTTGCTCTGCTATGAATTTTTTTCTAAAACCAGACCAAATATCATCTAAGCTTTTATCAAGTTTTACAACAGTGGTTAAACCCACTTTTTTACGAAAGCCATCTAAATTCTTATCTTCATAAGAAAAGATGTCTACCATATCAAGACCAGAAACATCAGCAGGTTCGGTAAACCATCTCCAACCTTTTTTGAATATTAAACTTCTATAATTATATGATTTCATACTAAATTTATTCCTTTTCTGCTCTAACTAAAAGTAAATGGCCAAAATTATTTAAGAAGGGTATGTATTCTAATACTTTTGAAATAAATCCTCCTAAAAAACTCGGTAAATGTAATCTTGCTTCAAAGGGTAGAGTAATATCAATTGGTTTTATTTTAACCTTTGAAAAGGATTTAAATAAATTAGAAAGCTCGCCTTTAGTGAAGTAGTGGAAAAATATACCAGAAGGATGAGTACCTTCTTGAGGTTTTTTATTTAATTTTCTACGCATATCTTGATGATAACAACTCAAAACAAATATTCCCTTGTTTTTTAAAGTATCATATGCATTTAAAACAGAGACATTTCTCCTGTCTTTTGTAGGAATATGCTCAAGAACTTGAACTGAAAGTGCTCGGTCAAAAAAAGACTTTTTGGTTTTAAAAGTTGAGGCGTCAGTGCAAACTAGACCAATATTATCTGTGTTTTGAGCTTTTCGTTGGAGAATTTTTAATGATTCAGGAGAAAAGTCTATGGCTAATATTAAATCCACTTTATTAAAAATATGTTCCGTCACTCGCCCAGTTCCACACCCGTACTCAATAACTTTACTATCTTTATTAACTTCTAGGGCCTTAAGAGTAGGAGGAATTTCTTTATAATAACGAGACGAAAGTCTACGATCATAGCCTTTAGCTGACGCATCTCTAGCTTCAATCTCCTTTTCCATCAAAGTATCCTTGTCCCGACTGTCTATATAGAAAATTCCATTTTTAATATGATATTCCCTCTCACATTTACTGCACTTCAAAGAACTATTCAAAATAAAATCTTCGTTACCTAATGAAATTAAATTCTCTCCATCTTCCTGGCAAAGAATCACAGGAATAAGTTTTTTAGGAAACCCTTTCATATCCTTTTTTGAAATTTCTTGCAAAATCTGATAGACCAATACCAACAAGACCAGCTTCAGAGAAAATTCTAAACATATTTTCTAATTCTCTATAGACCCTCTCTACACTTTCGGGGGTCTTAGTGTAAGGGCTAGTTCCAGAAGACAACTCGCTAGAGTGAATCATGAATTCTATCACAGGTAAGTTATTTTTCTGTGCAGTTTTTAAAATCTTTTTCCAGTCAGAAACTGAACTTTCAGGAAAAACTCTAGTCCACTTCATTTGAAAAAACAGTCTATTAAATACCCTTTTTAAAAAACCATCATCCATTTTAGAAAAAAGTTTTTCCATATACCCATCTACCTTAGAAAAAAGACCGGTATATAAAATAGTTATAGGAACTTCCAAAACTTTAGAATCAGAAAAGTAATAAGGTCTTGTCTTTAATCCTCTAAAATCCGGACCACCATTGCTATTTTTCTTGCCCACAGTATTTCTCCAATCAATTTTTGGTGAAACAGAACAATCAACAATGTACCCCAACTCTTCCAAGACTTTAATTTGCATATTGTTAAAACCCCATCTACCTGCACGATAGCTAGTAGGCTTTATCTTGAAACCTGATTCAATAGAGTCTGTTAAATCAGTAAGAGCTTTTTTAAATTCTTCTCTGGTCAATTCACTAGGAAAAACATGCTCGCCTTTCAATCTGTCTACAAGCGAAGGAGAGGTCCAGGGGTGCAAATGGGACCCAACTTCAGCTTTCTTTAAATCTTGCCAATTACTTAAAAGATCTATCGAAAAACTATCTGTGGCTACTTCGTCTGTAATTAGATAAGTGGGAATAAAATTATATTTTTCACAAAGTTCTTGAAAACGAGGTAGAGATTTAATATTTGAGAGTGACACTATGTTTCCTTCTTTCCATTGATTATCTCCTTCTGTATCCACTGTAATAACAAATTTCATTCCACTTTCAATTTTACCAAAAAGTTTATCAACTTTTTCTAAGAAATCACCTCCTGATTTCTTAATGTAATTGATTGCTCTTTTCTTAGATTCTATTTTTCTTTTATTTAAATCTTCACGATTCTTGGATAGAGAAATTAAGTTATCAGCAAAACCTTTCAGATTATCTTTTTCTATTATAAAACCATTGCCCGGTTGTACTATCTCTGGGACACCACCTACTCTTGAACCCACAGGAACCAGGTTATTAGCCATAGCTTCAAGCATAGCAACGGGCATACCTTCCCTATTGGAAGGAAGCAAGAATACATCTCCGGCAGCTAGATACTCTTTGGCTAAAACAGAGTCAGCTATAACAAAAACATCTTTACCCAAATTATGTTTATCAATCTCTGATCTTAAATCACTCTCTAACGGCCCATAACCTGCTACTAAAAATACTGGCATATCCTTACCTAAAGATTTTTTACAAAGAGAAGCGATTTGGGGTATTTTCTGCACACCTTTTTCTTCACTAAATCTAGCAACCGTTATTACAACCATTCGATCATCAGAAATACCAAACTTCTGCAAAATATCTGATTTAGAGAAAAGACTGATACTTGGATCTACAATTTGTTGTAAGACTTCAAATTTCTCTCTGGGGATATTCTCCTGCTCGACCGTAAAATCTACGACTATACTTGAGACTCCAAAAATGACATCGGTTAATTTAGACAACCATCTATTAACGATAATTTGCCATTTTGATTTAACAAAATAAACACTATGCTCTGTTGAGGTTATGATTGGAACTCTCGCGAAAAATGCTGCTATACGACCGATAAAATTACTTTCAAATAAATGAGTGATAATCATATGGAAATATTCCCTCTTTAGAAAAGATATAATTCTAAATAAAGATATGGGATTAAATAATGACCCAAAGCCAAAATGAATCAAATGATCCTTTGGTATATGGAGATTCTCATAAAAAGTGTCATCCTTATTAGTACTTCTTAACAACCCAAGATAAACATCATAACCACTCTTATGTAAAAGGTTAACTTGAGAAACAATGACAGCTTCTGCTCCGCCTCTGGTTAATTTATTACCTAAAATAATTATCTTTCTTCTCATGTCTATTTAATATTATTTAAAATACTTTTTGCTCTCTCATCCCAACTATACTTTTCTACATCCCTCAGAGCACTCCGAGCTAGGTCATCTCTACCAAAAGCACTTTCAATGCCCTGAGCTAAAGCATTTGGATTGTCAGGACTTACCAAAACTGCATTTTGTTCATTTAGAACTTCCCTAAGTGACGGTAAATCTGAAGCAACGATTGGCACATTTGAGGCCATGTATTCAAAAAGTTTTAGAGGTGAGGTATAAAGTTTTGAAATATCTTCCTTACTTGAGTTAGGTAAAACCAGAACATCAGCAGACTTTAAATAAAAAGGGATTTCATTGTGTGCCCTTCTGCCTACAACAACTATGTTTTTAAGTTGAGAATATTCATTTTTAAAATTATTAATATCCTTATCATTGCCTCCTACAAATACGAAAACAGAATCTGAAAGAAGTTTAGCTGACTCTGCTAAGATATGAACTCCTTTCCAGTCATACAAATGGCCACTATATAGAGCTATTTTTGAGTACTGATGTAATCCTGTTTTCTTTTTTGCTTCTTCTTTTGAAATATTTATATTGAATTGATTAACATCAACTCCGTCAGGAGAAACGATTATTTTTTCTGGAGAAATATCTCGATTCACATAGAAATCTTTTAGTCCTTTTGTAATGGTGATTATTTTTTGTGCTTTCTTAAGGATTCTTCTTATTAAAAAGTTGTCTCTTGCGTCATGTGCTTCCCAAACAAAAGATTTTTTCAAAAAACTTATAAAAAAGAGAGAGAATTCGTCTCTTCCATAAATTAAATCATTGTTGGTTTTTTTTAAATAGAAGAAAGATGAAATCCCAAAAGTGAATGATTGAATCAAAAATCCTAAAAACCCAAAACGAGTTAAATCAAGAGACCAAAGAGTTTTTATATTGAAATTATTTTTAACTCCATAGAATTTAAAGGGATTTTCTTCTAAATCATTAATTCTCTTAGGTACAACAAGCTCAACTTCATGACCTAAGTCAGCAAATGTTTCGGACATATTCATTATTTGAATTCCATGTGTTTTTTGGGTTGGAATTCTGGCGTTGGCTAAATAAATAATTTTCATTAATTAGTCTCCCCTGGAAGAGGTTTAATACTTATAAATAAGCCAAAATAGAGAATATATTTAAATATCTCTGTAATAAGTGTCCCCCATACAACACCCCAAATTCCGAAATTAATAACAAAAACAAAAAGAATAGCAATACGAAATATTGGTGTAACAATTTTAATTATATAAAGTTCTTTTGTACGCTTCTGTGCCGTAAGAGCAACTGTCAATAAAGTTCTAGGTACAAAAATTATCATAATTGCTAAAACTTGAGAAAACATCACTGCCTCTATGTAATCAGGGAAAACATATTTAAAAATAAATGGAGCAGCAAAAATATAGATAACAACAATTGGTAAAAGTATTAATTCAAATTTAAATATCTTTTTAGGAAGCGTCTTTTTAAGTTCACTAATATTACTAATACTAAATTTTGGTAAAGCTAATGGCCTAATATTATTTACAAAACTCCTAATTTGATTAACAGGAGTAACAGCTAGAGCATAAAGAGCAAGAGGTGCAGCACCCAAATAATGGAATACTAAAACTTTATCTATCTGACCAGCAATTCCTTCAATAGCTTTCAATAGAGACAGATGTTTCCCATAAGTGATAGTACTTGAGTCTTTTTTTTCATTAAATTTAATTCTTTCAAAAGTATACCAAAAAAAGAACCCTCTCATAAGAACATAATTAGAAAAATAAAGAGTAATAATTACAACAATATTGTCTGTTAAATAAACGGTGACTCCTAGTACTATTAAAGAAATAATTTGAGAAATAACTTCATAGATTGCAGTAGTTTTAAATAGTTTTAAACCATTTAAAATTGCTCTGTATAAATACATTGCATTCATAAGTGGAGACAGAACTCCAAGAATCCAAAATGAAATCGCTAATTCAACATTGTCATTCAAATAATAATATCCACCAATTAAAAATCCAGCCAAAGTTACTAGAAGTCCATATTTAAGTTTTGTTTTAAATGCAGTAGATATATCACCTTCATAACCACGAGATATTGCTTGGATTATAGAAGTTGAAACTCCTTTTAGAGAAAAAATTGAAAGAATACTAACAAATGACAATATATATCTGTATGTACCATAAGTTTCTTTGGGCAAGAGATTTGTGAAGAGAATTAGAAGTAAAAAGCCAGTTATAGTAGTTAAACCCTGACTTATTGAAAGCCACCCCCCACCTTTCACAAGATAGAGCATGTCTGTATCTGTATATTTCTCAGATTTCCTTAGAAAATCGTATATTTTTCCTCTTATAGACTCAATCATACGGTGACTATAACATGGACAATGCAAGAAAAGTACTGCTTGATTTTATGTCTCAATTGGAGTATAAATGGCTTTGTTGCCCAAATTAGAGCTAAAGGGCATCTCAAAAATTTACAGTGATCTACGCTATCATGTTTTATAATTTATTAGATTTAAGAATTAGCTTGCTATAAAGCTAAGAAAAGAATTTATGAAGGTGTCCACAAAAGCTGTTATATTGGCTGCAGGTAGAGGAACAAGACTATTGCCACTCACAAAAAACACATGTAAAGCATTGCTCCTTTTAAATAATAAGCCCATTATTGAATACGCTCTTGACACATTATCAGACTGCGGCATAGAACAGGCTGTCATTGTTGTGGGACATTGTGGGGATGAGTTTAAAAAACGTTTAGGTAATAAATATAAAAATGTTGCTATAGAGTATATTTACAATCCAATATATGAAAAAACCAACAGTACTTATTCTCTTTGGCTTGCAAAAGATTCTGTAAAAAATGACATTATTGTAATAAATGCAGATACGATATGCCCAAGAATAGTAATGGAAGAAATGTTAAAAACAAGCCACAGCATTGCAATGGCAGTAGATGAGACACTAACAGGGGAACTTTCAGAAGACGCTATGAAAGTTACTATAGTGGATGGGCTTATTAAAAACGCAAGTAAAAAAATTCCTCCAAAAGACACACATGGTGATGCTATTGGCATCTATCGCTTCCAGAACGATGGGGTGGTAGTATTGTACGAGGAATTAAAAAAAGTGGTCGAGGAAAATATTCTTGATCAACTATTTACCTTCGCCGTACAGAGAATAATGGATAAAAACAATGTACGCCCTGTAAATACCAGAGGGTTGCTGTGGATTGAAATAGACGACCACAAAGACCTTAAAAACGCAGAAAAAATTGTAAAAGACATACTTAAGTTAGATGAGCAAGACAGATTATAACGGAAAAAACGTAGGGTTTAATGGCAGTGCATCAGGTATATTAAAAATAATTGACAACCCATCTGCAATAGAGTTGGTGGTGAAAGGAGATGTAGTTATGCTTCCTCAAAAAGAAGGAGGTGCAGACAGCCTGTTGCCTATATATAAAACAATTAAATTGGGGGCAGTTGGAATTATAAGAGATAGTGGAAAAGTTGATCATGGTTCAATAGCCTCAAAAGAATTGGGTGTTCCATGTGTTTTAATGTCCTCAGATTTTAATAAATTAAAAAAACATGTTGGAAAGATCATCACTATTAATAATGAAAAAATAATTCTAGGGAAGCATGACCAAAAACAGAGGAAACTTCCCTCAAACAACAAAACAACTCGGAGTAAGGTGAAAATAAATCTTGGCTTTCCTGAAATAATACAAAAATACCCGTTGTTGGCAGAACAGTCTGACGGAGTCGCATTTGCTAGACTGGAGTTTATTATGTTAGATATACTACAAAATACACACCCTTTTAGTTATATTAATAATTACGGAGAAGAAAAGCTTTCGATAGAAATAGCAGCTAAATTGAAGCCAATACTGGAACAATTTCAAAAGCACAATAAGGAAGTTTGGATTAGAACAGATGATTTATCTCCAGAACTTCTTATTGAGTTAAAAGATGGGAATAAATACGAAAAGCGAGAGGCAAATACAAATACGGGGTGGCGAGGTATTAGGCGCTCAATAAAACAGCCAGAAATGATTCTGCCTCAATTCAAGGCTATTCAAAAACTTGTGGATGCCGGATATACAAATATTGGTTTATTCCCACCCATGACCTATTCCCATAAAGAATACATGGAATGGAAACGGCTCGCTGAAACAGTGTTAGATGTTAAAAAAATTAAACTTGGTTTAATGGTCGAAACTCCAGCAGCCGCTCTTACTATTGAAGATTTTGTACAAGATATTCAATTTGTTGTCTTTGGAAGTAACGATTTAACCCAGTTTACATTAGCCATTGATAGAAACAATCCCCATCTTATAGAAATGTTTAATGAGAAAGAAAAAGCTGTTCTTAAACTTATGAAAATGGTTATAGATGTCTGTAATAGGTATAATATAGAAACGACTATAGGGGGGCAGGCTGGTTCAGATGAGGAAATGGTGGACATTCTTTTGAGCTACGGAATTAGCGGTGTTTCTGTAAATCCAGATCCATGGACGGTAGACAGAGTAAGACGCTTCATAGAGAGTAAAGAATCATAATAAACTATTTAAATAAGCATGAAAAAAACTATAAAAGAACTCCGAGTAGAACTTCAAGAGATAAAGAAACATCGTCGTGAAGCTTATTGGGCTCATGGCTTTCTTGTGCATGATCCATCTATATATCTTACTCGTCTGCTTATAGCAACTCCGATCAAAGCAAACCAAGTAACTATGATAATGTTGGCTCTGGGAATCACAGGTTCACTGCTTCTTTTATCACCGATAATGTTTATCAAAATACTTGGCTTCTTTTTAATATATATGAATTTTTTATTTGATAGTTCTGATGGAGAAGTTGCTCGTTACAGAAAAGAGTACTCAATCAGGGGTGTTTATCTTGATGATATGAACCACCTCATTACTCCACCACTTTTTATTATATGTTTAGGGGTTGGACTATTACCTTTCACAGAGCTCTCCACAACACTTATATTTTTTACGGCAGTACTTGGCGGACTTTCGTGGTCAGTAATGAAGTCGCGAGGCAAAGAGTCGTTTTATTTACTTATTAGGCACTATGCCAAAAACCCAGAAAACTATTCAAATATTTTATCTTCCACTAGCTCAGGAAGTCATATTTTAGGTGAAAGTATTGTATCCAAAGAAAGTTTTATCAGGAAAATATTGAGTGTTAGGTTCCAGTTGAGACAATTTTTATTTGCATATTTACTCTTTACTATAGCCTTTATTGTAGATATTTTGTTACTCGAAAATTATGCAACAATGTCATGGCTTCTAATGTTTTATGGAGTATTTCTAACTCTTCATTTAATAGAGGAGTTTGTTAAGGGCTATCTTCAAATTGAAAGAGAGGTTGGCCACTTGGCAAATAGTTACAAAATAACTAAAAAAGAGAGCTAGATTATTTCGTATATTACGAATTCTCCCACTTTATTAACTTCTTTTAGGCTGCCCTTTGGTAGACGCCATTTACTATCTTCCCTGCTATCCCAAATTAAATAATCTACTTTATATGGAGATAAGTTTTCTTTAAAACTCATATCAGATATCTCTGTATATCTGTCTCTAACTTTTTTAATTTCTTCTTGTGGTAATCGTTCTACTTCAACTACATCTAAACCAATTAAGTTTCTTATTCTATTTTCTGATTGTTGTTTTAGAAATCTATTTACATAAGATATGCCCCATATCCTTCTTTCATTTTTTAAGAAAAATTCATTAGGTAAATCTTTAAAATCATTATTAAAATAATTACTTATAACAAACCTGTCTATGATTTCATCACTAGGCATGAAATGAAGGAGGACAGAATCTGAATAGAAAACATTGTTATGAGTATAAGCGCTAACAAGTTTTGAGAATTCCCTATTTCCATAAACTACAGAATCTCTTGGAGTATTTTCATTTAGCCAATTGAAAACTCCTCCATATCTTTGCCAGTCATACTCCAATTTCTCTACAGTTGATTGTCTATTAATAGTAAAGGCAACATGTGGTAATGAAAATATAAAAACTGAAATAAAAATTAAAATTGGCACAAATTTTTTAAATTTAAAATCAAATCTATTAAGCAAAGCGGAAACAATATAGGCAGAAGTGAAAATAAATATAAAAATAGATAAATTTCTATAATGACTAGAAAATTCTAAATACTTACCAGTAATAATGTGATGATTAACAGCAATTATCGTAGAAATAACAGCACTAAAAATAAAAACAGAAACAGGATTAATAGATATAATTTTTCGCCAAAGCAAAAATAATAATAGAAGTGTTAATATCCCTCCTCCAAAAACAATTAAAGTTCCTGAAGGAAAATGATTGTTAAGCATACCCATTCTAAATAATGTTTCCTCATAGAATGGTAATTGTGAGCTTCTATAAAGCTGGACGAAGTAGGGAATAGCTATGACAAGTGCCCCCAAGATAGAGTAAATAAATGGCTTAATAGAGAGCTCTTTTTTAAGAAAGATAATGGATAAAAAGACAAAAATAGGCAATAAAACAAAGAAATAAGTCCAATAATAAGTATAGAAGTGAAAGAGGAGTCCAAGATTAAGAGTAGAAAGAATAATCCATTTTTTATCCCTACCCTGAAGATACCTTATTAAAAAGAAGAGGAGAGATAGGAAAAATATAAAATTAAACTGCGGGCTCGGAGAGCGAGTAAATATATTTAAAAACAATCCTAGATGTAAAAGAGCTGCTGTACTTAAACTTAAAATCTTGTTTCTAGTAAGTAAAAAAGTGATTGAATAAGTGAGAATTGTTAGGATTATTGGAAAAATCAAATCATAAGTAATAAACATTTTATGAATATCACCTCCCACTATTACTGAACTTTTAGCCATTAGGTAATCAGGGATCCAAAATTGAAGAGCTGGTATATTTTTGTATTCAAAAATGAATGGATTGCCTAAGTTTCCATGACCATCTATAACATCATGGGCCCTAGTAAGATAATAAGTTTCATCAGTACAACAAACTAAGGGATAGACACCCTGAAAATCATCCCCCATTGATAAAACCCCGTAGACTTGTGGGAAAAAAGATAAAAACCCAATAATAATTGCTAGAAGTACTGCGTAATGATGATTTTTAATTAGTTTAAGCATCTTTTATTTTCTTAGCTAAAACAAACACATTGTCTTTGAAATTTATAGAAATACTAAATCTTCTCCAAAATGGTTTTTCAAAAAAATCTGCTAAATACTTCCAGATTTTAAGACCTTGCCACCTATAACCCATATTAAAAAAATAAGGAAGTGAAAATTTCTTGTTTATCCTTCCTGTTTCTATAACTTCAAAGCCAGTTTGGTTCAAGAGAAGAGAAAGATTATGTGGATTAAAATAACTTAAATGCTCAGGTGGTACAATTAAAGGCCAATTTTTACCAGTTAATCTTGCCCATGAACTACTTATGTCAGGAACATTTATAGCTATATATCCGCCATTATTCAGAAGATTATTAGCTGATTTAAGGTATTCTCTTGGATCACTGACATGTTCCAAGACATCATACATTGTCACTATATCCATTTTTTCCGCAATGTTTGATTCGGGCAGAAACCCAATAGACACACTATGACCCTTATTTTTAGCCACATTTCCAGCATATTTAGAAATTTCTATACCATAAGTGTCCCAACCCTTATCTCCCGCAATGTCCAAAAAATAACCAGTAGCAGCCCCAACATCAAAAATATTCCTACCTTCTACAAGATTGGAAAATTTTTCTAAGTGCTTTTCAAAAACATGGCGCATTGATTCTTTGTCTTTCTCATAATTTGTATATCCTGTCTCTTGCTTTTTAGTTTCTTGAAAATAATCTTTTTTATATATTTCACCAAGATTCTTGGGGGTTGGGTAGACAAAAATAAATCCGCAATTATTGCATTTGTATAAAGTGTGATTATATTTGTTGCAATACCTTGAAGTTTCGACTGAATTACAAATGTGACAGGTTCTAAGTCCTTCCATAGACAATATAATTTTCTATTCTATCAACCTCCTTTAACTCTTTAAGACCTAAAAAGAGATTCGCTCCTCCCAAATCTTCATAAAGAAAAATATCAATACCTAAACTATCAAAAATTTTATTATAGGAAAAATCATAAAAGCTTTGATACTTCTCACTTATATTATCTAAAACTTCATCAGGAATACTTTCATAACTCCCTAAACTTTGCCTGTAATGCATTAGAAAAGTTCTCTTTGAAGCATACAGCTTGTCTTCTTCCAAAATACTCCTAAAATTTTCCGGTTTAACATTTTGAAGTTTATAGCCAAGCAATAATCTGTCTATTAAATAGTCATTGCTTAGAATCGAGTAACCAAGGCCATCGTGATTTGGAAAATTATGGTTAGTGTAAACAGGTAGAATCAAGGCATCTTCGGGAGTAGACCAAATTGAAACTGGTTCCGTATAGTTTTCATTTAAATATGCACTTAACTCTTGATATTTCTGATTAGAGGCAAATTCTTCATAGTTTGAGGCATAGGCAGACTTTTGAATTAAAACTCCATTTATAAAAAGAACTAATAGAAGAATAAGGCTCAATATAGCCGATTTAGCCTTAAAAAGCCTTATTGACCAATAAACAAATAGAGAAGCCAGAACAATGCTAATCAGGGGCTTTGCAATATAGAAATGATAATGAGCATGATGAAGCTCATAACCACTAATAACTTGCTGGTTTATGGCCACCCATAAAGAAAAGATGAATATAAGAAAGAAAGGTTTAATTTTTCTCCAAAGCTCTTCCTTGGGCCAGAGAAAAAGAATGGCTAGTGTCACTAAAAGAAGCCAGACTGAAAAAATAGGAGCATGGGTATTAATTAAACCAACCCTTAATGAACTCTCTGTATAAAATGGATGGGCCCTAGCCTCAAGAACATTCATCCAGTAAGGAATAGTTATCAAAAGATTGATAATGGCTACTTTTACAAAAACCCAGAAGGCTTCAAAATCTTTTTTGAATAAAAAGTAAACCCCATAAAGGCCTAGGAAGACAACAAGAAACGACCAGGCGTAAATATAACTGTAAATTGATACCCCAGAAACAAAACCAAGAGCTAAAACATATTTCCAACTTACATCTAATCCATCATTTATTTTTTCAGACAACAGATAGATTAAATAAAGTCCACCAAAAATGAAAAATGAGCTAATTATTGGATGTGGTGGCCTTGTGTAAGGTAGAAAACTATTCGAATTAACAGAAAGAGTTAGAAGATCCTTAACTGGAACAAATCCATCAAGTAAATTATAGCCGAGCATAATGAGAACCGTCGAAAGAATGGCAACTTGCTTGCTGCCAAAAATTCTAAAAACAAAAGCATAGATTAAAAGAAACATTAGAAATGGGAGAACTGCCTTAAAGAGAATCATCGTTTCAACAACACTTAGATTGAGCAGAAGTCCTGTTCTGGCAATAATATTCTCACCTAAAATCGGATACATGGCTGGCGTATCCTTGTCTTCAAGATACGGGTTTGAGACATCGCCATCACCTTCATAAACTTCATTAGCCCTTGATAGATAGAAGTACTCAGCGTCAGTACTAAGCATTTGTATGCCTTGATAGTTCGAATCAAACATAAAAACAAGTTGTGGAAGAACAAAAAGTATTGCTATAACCAAGGCTAAAGTAAGGGCAATTTTATGCTTGTTCAAGAAGGAGTTTGGACCAAAATTACCTTTAAAATCCATCTTTTTCTTTTATTACATAGACAGGCCTGTTCTGAGACTCTGTATAAATTCTGGCTATATACTCTCCAACAACGCCCAATAAGAGAAGCTGTACACCACCCATGAAAAAGACTACTAAAATAAGCGACGCCCAACCGCTGACATTAAAAGCAAGAGTTATTCTTAAAATAAGGATAACAATAGCGGCCAAAAAAGAGAGAAGGGCTATAGTAAAACCTATATAAATTGATAGTCTCAAGGGGATAGTCGAAAACCCGGTCAGACCATCAAGTGCTAGCTTAAAAAGTTTTGAGATTGAATACTTTGCTTTTCCGATAGTCCTATCCTCCCTATTGTATTTAATACTGGTACTTTTATAGCCAGTCCAAGAACGTAGGCCTCTGACAAAACGATTGTGCTCCGGTAGAGAATTTATTTTGTCCACCACAAGACGGCTCATTATACAAAAATCCCCCGAATCAAGTGGTATTTTAATATCAGAGAGCTTTCGTAGAATTCTGTAAAACAATTTATAGAAAAATCTTTTTAAAATATTCCCCTTCCTTCTCTCTCTTACCGCATAAACGATTTCCGTATTCTCATTTTTCAATTTATCTAACATTTGATTTATTAACTCTGGTGGGTCCTGTAAATCACCATCCATTATGGAAACATAATTCCCAGAAGATTCAGCAAGTCCAGCAGACACTGCCTCTTGATGACCAAAATTTCTAGTAAAGTGGACGACCTTATAATGTTTTTTACCTCCAAGAGAATCTTTCAAGATATTATAAGTGTTATCGCTACTGCCATCATTAACTAAAATGATTTCACAATTGCCCCAAGATGGGATATTTTTATCGAGCCTCTCTATTAAAAATGGCAAAACCGCCTCTTCGTTATAGACAGGAATAACAATTGAAAGGTCTAAATTTTTAGTTTTACTATCTGCCATAATGTATGCTATAGATTATATTATTTCACAATAAAAACAATGATGCCCATAGGATCAATATTAGCTCATTTTTCGTCAGTAAATCTTAGTACGGCTGATGGAAAGTCGTACAGCATAAAGATGAGTCTTATAAATAAGATGGCTGTCCTTGTCTTTGGTACGCCACATATATGGTTTCGAATGAGAGCT
>PBQF01000074.1 GCA_002724975.1 Parcubacteria group bacterium | reverse complement strand
CCCTGTTTATGAACCTACTGTACGTTGTACATATCGTAATAAGTTTGGAAAGTGTCTTGATAACGGTCCTAGAGTTGTTATGGATAATTCTTGGAGGCCTGTTGAAACAGTTCCCTTGGATGATTTCGATAAGAAATTTCCAGGCATCTCTCGCAACAGAAAATTCTTCATAAGTGATAGTATCACTTGCCGTGGATGGGTTTCTGTTTCTAGAATTCTTAACGGAGAATGTTCTGACGCAAAGGTTAGGACTGTTACTGCTAATTAAATTTTTAAAAAAAACTAAAAGGGCGTTGACTTACCGACCTATATAGTAGTATAATAATAATAACAATACAGAGTTTTTGGTACGTTTTTACTGTAAAAATGCAGTCAAATTTGACTAAAAAAACGCACATTTAATCGCACCGCCTTATAGGGGTGCATAACATAATCTTGCTTAGTAAAGGAGATAAAAAACATGGTTACTAGCAAAGCACTAAGTCTTCTCGACAATTTCAACCAACTAACCCCGTATGCAGTCGGGTTTGATCGTGTATTCGATCAACTCAACACTTACGTTGCTAACAACGCAACTTCTACAGGGTTTCCGCCTTATAATATCCGAAAGGATGGTGAATACAATTTTGTTATTGAAATGGCACTGGCTGGCTTCGGTAAAAAAGATATCGAAGTTGAAGTTGCTGATGGGACTCTCACTGTAAAATCCGTAAAGGAAAATAGTGAGGACGATTCTACATTATATCGTGGAATTTCGTATCGGAGATTTGAGCGCAAGTTTACTCTTGCCGATGATATTATTGTCAAAGATGCGAAACTTGAGAATGGCATGCTCTCGATTGACCTCGAGCGTGTTGTTCCAGAAGAGAAGAAGCCTCGACTTATTACAGTCAAATAAATTCTCTTGTATATTATGAGAAAAGGGGGTTGACTTTCAGCTCCCTTTTCTATAAAATAGAATAAAATTGATAAGGAGATTCTTATGGGAATTCGAATGTTTGATGTTGACCCCTCACAAGCCGAAGAAGGTTTGGACGGTCAAGTTGCAGAAGAAGATTTAAACCAAGGCGAAGGGCCGCCTGAAGATAGAGATGGAAATGTTGCATCTCGACCAGCAAATGCCCCAAGATATGGCGTAAAATTTGAGGAAGGAAAAGCTGTACCTAAAGAAAAACATGTGCCTAAGAGTAGTAGCGAAACGGTCTATACTTCTGACGGTGCAAGTGAAGCAGCCGATGAAGCACTAACCTTTGCTCAGGAACTTGCAGATGAAGAAGCTGCAATGGAAGAGGACAATCATGGTTTGCGTTATGCTCTTCGGCCAATTAAAAGTTGGGTTTTAGGCCGGATTGAATGGCCGATGGAGATTATTGATGAACTCAATGCTCATATCGATGATGTTGTTATTCCAGCCAATGAAAATTATGGTGAAGGCCTTGTTGGTCAGTTTAAACAAAACGAAAAATCTGCCCAGTTAAATTTTGATCTCACCTCTGAAACTGGTAAACAACTCAAGACAATTTTGGATCAAATCGGTACTACTTACCTTAAATCAGGTTATGACCGGGATGCTCGAGCAGATTGTTTCCAGGCTTGGACAAACCATGCGTATGCTGGTGATTATAATCCTTTCCATGATCATGGTGTACAAACACCAGCCGGGATTTCTGCTTATTTGTATTTGAAAGTGCCTCCTTGTATTGAGGAATTGCCTGAAGTTAATCCACAGATAAAGGATTCTGGCGGCGGTATTGACGGATTTACTCATTTAGTGTGGGGATTGAACAGTCGCCGAGATATTATGATGTTGAAACCGCAAACTGAAGAATATATTAAACCGATGGTAGGAACCATGTGTGTATTTCCACAATGGCTGAAACATCAAGTAATACCTTTCTTTGGTGAAGGTGAACGCAGAACTTTGGCTATTAACTGGAATGTCCATGATTCAGATACAGAAATGCGTAAATTGATGTCTGAACGTGAATTTACTCAGTATTTGGAAACAAAATCTACTCTTTCAGATAAACTCATTTCAAAAGATGACTAAACCTTACAAGTATTCTGAAGACACAGCTCTTGCTGAGTTAAAGGATTATATTGACTCCACATATGATGAACACTATAGCAAAAACAAATATCAAGCTACAGAGTTCATCATAGATGGTGGTCATGGCGAAGGGTTTTGTATCGGCAACATACTCAAGTATGCTCAACGATACGGCAGAAAGGGAGATAAGAACAGAAGTGACTTGCTTAAGTTGCTTCATTATGGTATTATTGCTTTACATATTAACGATTTGGAGAAAAAATGAAACTTAGTAATGAAACGGTTTTGGTATTGAAGAATTTTTCAACAATTAACCAAAACCTTGTGATTAAGGCTGGTAAGAAAATCTCTACCATGTCTGCTATGAAAAATATTGTAGCTTCTGCTGAAGTAGAAGAAAAATTCCCACAAGACTTTGCAATTTATGACTTAAACGAGTTTTTAGCTGCATTGTCTATTTTCACAACTGTTGATCTGGATTTCAAAGAAGACTTTGTTGTTATCACCGAAAATGGTGATTCTCGTAGAGCCTTGCAGTATTGGTATTCTGATCCCTCTGTAGTAACAAGTCCCAGAAATGATATTTCTATGCCCAATCCAGAGGTTGAATTCAATTTTACATCTGGTACTCTTTCAGAGGTAACTAAGGCTGCTGCTATTATTGGAGCTCCTGATATGGTTCTAGAAGGTTTGAATAAGGGCAATGCTATTATTAAGGTGACTGATAAGAAAAATGATACAGCGAATGATTTCAAAGTTCATGTTCCTGTTGGTGAAAATGTCGAGGATGTGCCTTATAAGTTCTGGTTTAAAGTTGAAAATTTGAAACTTATTCCTGGCACATATGCTGTGAACGTATCGTCAAAGAAGATCAGCCATTTTACAAACACAAAAGTGCCTGTACAATATTTCATTGCATTAGAGCCGGAGTCTACATACCCAGATGAATGATACATTTTTGTGGGTTGAACTATATCGACCAAAAAATGTAGATTCATGTGTTCTGCCCAATGTCTTAAAAAATACTCTAAACGATTTTGTTTGTGAAGGTCAACTTCCCAATTTAATTTTTTCTGGCGCCCCTGGCGTTGGTAAAACAACAGCAGCAAAGGCTCTGTTAGAGGAACTTGGCAACACCTATATGATGATAAATGGCTCGGAAGAGTCTGGTATAGATGTTCTGAGAACCAAAATTAAAAATTTCGCTTCCACTGTGTCTCTACATGGTGGCCGCAAATATATTATTTTGGATGAGGCAGATTATCTAAATCCACAATCAACACAACCAGCCTTGCGTGGGTTCATTGAAGAGTTTTATAAGAACTGTGGGTTTATTCTGACTTGTAATTACAAGAACCGAATTATCCCAGCTCTACAATCACGTTGTAGTGTAATTGATTTTAATATTCCAGCAAAAGAAAAACAAAAACTTGCCGCAGAGTTCATGGATCGCACTATTTCGATTTTGGACGAATGTAAAGTAAACTACGACAAGCGGGTGGTAGCTGAAGTTATCAATAAATTCTTCCCCGATTGGCGAAGAGTTTTAAATGAACTGCAACGATATTCTGTATCGGGAACTATTGATGCTGGCATTCTTGTTGATATAGCTGAGGTTAATATCAAGGAGTTGATACATTGCATGAAAAACAAGGAGTTTACAAATGTCAGGAAATGGGTAGTCGATAATTTAGATAATGACTCAACTAAGTTGTTTCGTCGTTTATACGACAGCCTTTACGATTATGTTGATGGCAGTAGCATACCCCATCTTGTCGTAATTCTGGGGGAATATCAGTATAAATCAGCTTTCGTTTCTGATCAAGAGATAAATATGTTAGCGTGTTTAACAGAGATTATGGCTAGGGGGAAATTTAAATGAAAATTGATATTTATGATAATATATTAGAAAATCACAACGCAATGTTGGTTGATAATGAAGTTAGAAACCTAACGTGGAAATATGATTATAAATCTGCAACAAATAAACCAAATCTACATTGGCACAATCTTTTAGGCCACAACAGCGAAGAATGTGTTGCTGGTGGTTATGAATGGGCTGATAGTATTTTTAACTATGCTACAAACAAGTTAGATTTCAAGTCCAAATATGGTATTACTGGATATGAAAGAATTTATTGCAATGGCCAAACTTTTGGTTTAGAAACTCATCTTCACTATGATGATTCGGATTCCCCGATACCAGCAGAACAAAGGTATACCTTTGTTTACTACCCAAGGCTTGATTGGAAAGCAGAGTGGGGCGGCGGTACAATTATTTACAATAAAGATACCTTAGAGATAGAAGGGCAAAGCAAATACAAAGGGAATCGAATGGTTGCCTTTCATGGTGGTGTTCATCCACATGGAGCCGCTCCTATTTCTCGACACTGTTATGAACTAAGAACTATTGTTGTCTTTAAGTGTATTGTTTCATAATGTATGAACTCAAGGATTATCTTAATGCAATAAACCATACTAAAGAACCTCTATTAGATTCTGAAGATGAGTTGTGGGAAAAGAAATTTGCTCCATTTATCATCAATAAATGTGTAGCTCCCTTTGAAGATACCCTTATGTTGGTTAACGAAATTAATCAATTGCACCACCTAGACAAGAAAATGCAGTTTGATTTTTTGATAAATAGTCTAAGACCAAGGAAAAGATACGCACCTTGGCTGAAGGCGAAGAAATTGAAGAATCTAGAGTATGTTAAAGAGTTTTATGGATATAACAACGAAAAAGCTAAAATTGCTCTTGACATATTAAGTGATGAACAAATTTCCGCTATAAAAAAGAGATTGTATAAAGGTGGAAGAGATGGAAGAAATTAATTGGACACAGGAGCAAATGCTTGAAGTGTCGCTTAAAGAACCTGATGATTTTTTAAAAGTACGGGAAACTCTTTCCCGTATTGGTGTAGCTTCCAGAAAGGAAAGAAAACTTTATCAGTCCTGTCACATACTGCATAAACAGGGGCGATATTATATTGTGCATTTTAAAGAGCTATTTGCTTTAGACGGAAAGAAAACAAATTTGTCCAGTAATGATATCGCTCGAAGAAACACCATAACCAATCTTTTAAGAGATTGGGGCTTAGTTGAAGTACTAAACCCTATCGATAATGTAGCACCACTAAGTCAAATTAAAGTTTTAACCTTTAGTGAGAAGTCTGATTGGATTCTAGAAACCAAATACAATATTGGGAAGAAGAAAGAGGACTGATGTGGAAAAGTTCAAGTCCTTCATAACAGAAGAAAAAGAAGAAAAATATCGTATTCTTGTGATTTCTGCTGAACCAGATAATAATAAAATGTTTCATACTGCCCAAAGGGTAACGGATGAAGCAGAGAAACTTGGTCACGATGTTTATGTTGTGAAGGTTGAAGGTGCAAGTATCATATATGATACTGGTTATAAAATCTTCAATGCTGATGATAAAAAGGGTTTTGAAATTGGTAACGATACCGTTGCGATTGTGCGAGGCTCTGTTCGACTAAAAAAGAGTTATCTGGACTTACTTACTCAATTAGAAAAAATTGGTGTTTGTATGGTCAACAGCAGAGAGACAGTTGAAGTATCCTCTGACAAATACAGGACATATGTTAAGCTACAAGATTATGGATTGAACCAACCTAAAACAGTTCTTATTCCTAATGCTGATACATGGGAACAAGCCTTAGAATCATTGGACAGTAAATTTCCTATTATCATGAAAACTCTGGAAGGTTCTAAGGGAATTGGCGTTTTGTTTATTGAGTCAGAACGACAAATTGAATCTTTGGTTCAATTATTATACAATCAAAACGATGATGTAGATTTACTAATCCAAGAATATATTAAAACTGATGGCGATATACGAGTTATAGTTTTAGGTGGTAAGGTTATTGCTTCTATGAAACGAGATGTTGTAGAAGGTGATTTTAGGTCTAATGTTTCGCAAGGAGCAAAAGTCGAAGAATATAAGTTAACAGAGTTAGAGGTGGAACAATGTCTATTGGCTGCAAAGGCAATTGATGGCTCTTGGACAGCTGTAGATTTCATTCCTTCAAAAAATCCAAAGAAAGACCCTCCATATATTCTTGAAGTAAATCATTCACCAGGCTCAGAGGGAATCGAAAAGGCTACTGGTAAAAATATAGTTAAAGAAGTTATTGATTTTTATGCTAACCCAGATAATAGATATTCTGTGCCTACTCAATGCGGCTGGGAAGAAATTGTAACGGTAAAACCTTTCGGAGATTTAACTGCAAAATTTGACACAGGTAATGCTAGATATCCTGTTCTTCATGCAGAAGACATAGAGATTAGTGGTAAGAAAATTACGTTCAATCATGGTGGGAAAACTATAACCACTAAGTTAGTAGGAGACTATGTTTCTATAACAGGTGGTGGAGAAGATAAAAGATATTTGGTTGATTTAGAGTTTGAATTTGCTGGTTCCTCTTATGGTGAAATTACTTTCGGCTTAGATAATAGAGATGATTTTAATACAGACGTTTTGCTTAATAGAAAGACCATGCGAATGTTGAATGTCATGGTTAATCCCCAAAGAAAATATATCGTTACAACCAAATATGTCCTTGACAAATAACCTCAAAGATGATATAACTACAACTATGACTTTTTATACAAACGTATTACAATTTGGTAACAGTCTTTTAGTACGAGAGGTTGATGAAAAAGGCCAGCGTACAAAAAGAAGGGTCCAATATCAACCCACACTTTTCGATTTAGTCACCACTAAAGAAAAAACAGGGTATACTACTCTTGATGGCAAATCTGTTTTGCCTCATAAGTTAGACTCTATCAATGATGCTAAAAAATGGTATGAAAGTAGGAAAGCCCAAAATATAGTATATGGAAACACACAGTATGCTTATACCTATATTTCTGACACATATCCTAATCGTGTGAAATGGGACAAAGAGAATCTTCTTATTGTAACTCTAGATATCGAAGTTCGGTGTGAAAATGGTTTTCCTTCTGCTAAACTGGCTGAAGAAGAATTATTATCGATCACTATGAAGAATCACCAGAATAAACAGATTCTTGTTTGGGGCTTACATGAGTTTCAGAACTATCGTGAGGATGTTGATTATCGCCTTTGTAAAAATGAAAATGATCTGCTGACAAAGTTTACAGATGAGTGGGCTCGATGCTTGCCTGATATCGTTACAGGATGGAACACAGAATTCTTTGATATTCCCTATCTTTGCAACCGTATCAAGAAAATTTTTGGTGAAGATTGTTTGAAAAAACTGTCGCCTTGGGGCAAAGTGTTCGACAGAGAAGTATATCAGATGGGCCGGCAACAACAAGTGTATAACATACAGGGAGTTGCTCATCTGGATTATTTTGACTTATATCGTAAATTTACTTATAGTGCTCAGGAGTCATATCGTTTAGATCATATTGCAAAAGTAGAATTGGGTGAGCAAAAGGATGGTAATCCATTTGATACATTCAGTGAGTGGTATACAAAAGACTACCAATCATTTATCGAATATAATATACAGGATGTTGAGCTAGTTGATATGCTCGAGGATAAAATGCGTTTGATTGAGCTGTGTCTGACCATGGCATATGATGCTAAGGTAAACTATACAGATGTCCTTGGTACGGTGCGTTATTGGGATGTTCTGATTTACAACCATCTGCGGGCAAAAGGGATTGTTATACCACAAAAATCAGATCATAAAAAAACATCACAGTTTGAAGGAGCTTATGTAAAAGACCCAATAGTAGGGATGCATAACTGGGTAATGTCTTTTGATTTAAATTCCCTGTACCCACATTTAATCATGCAATATAATATTTCACCAGAGACTCTTGTGAATAAGGGAGCAGATATCCAAGAAGGCCTTGTAACTAAAATTTTAGATGGTGCGGTTAGTAATGATACAGAGTATTGTATGACCCCTAATGGAGCTTTCTTTCGGAGAGATGTAAAGGGATTTCTGCCAGAAATAATGGAGAAAATGTACAATGATCGTGTCGAATATAAAAGACTTATGTTGGCGGCTCAACAGCAATATGAAAATACGAAGGACAGGGCTTTACTCAAGGATATCTCAAGATACAACAATATCCAGATGGCGAAGAAGATATCTCTTAACTCGGCGTATGGTGCAATTGGGAATAATTGGTTTAGGTATTTCGATTTGTTGGTCGCTACTGCAATTACAACGTCTGGTCAGTTGGCTATACGATGGATTGAAAAGGCTCTTAACATATATCTTAACAAAATTTTGGAAACCGACAAAATTGACTACGTTGTTGCGAGCGACACGGACTCAGTTT
>PBQF01000073.1 GCA_002724975.1 Parcubacteria group bacterium | reverse complement strand
TTGATGTATGGAAACTTGCAGAATACTTCTCTGGTTTCATGAAACAGACCCTGGGGGATGTTATTCAGAATATAGTGTATGACGATACTCCCGTGCACATATACATGGACAAGGTTCTGAGTAGATTAAATAGAACTTACTCGATTTCACTTGGGGAGTTGTTACATGGCAGTCGGGGCAGAGTAGAGCTTATAGGTTTCTTTCTCGCCTTACTGGAGTTAGTGAGATTAAAAGAAATTAAGCTTGAACAGAGTCAGGATTTTGACGAAATACAAATAACTGCAAATAATAATTAGCTAACATTCAAGATGCTTTGACGGTAAGCATCTTGGCTTATACAGAACAATTTTGAGGTGACTTTAATGATTGATAAGGAGCTGTTAGATATACTTGCCTGTCCGCTTTGTAAGACTGAGGTGAAACTTGAAGACGACAAAATAGTATGTACTAAATGCGGGAGACGGTATCCTGTGAAGGACGATATTCCTGTAATGTTGATAGACGAGGCGGAGTTGCCTAAAGGTCAAGATAAAGAGGTGAATTAAATTTGTTTTTACTTACAATCGGCATTTAATGAAATTGATACAGCGTAGATTTGAAGGATGGTCTTTTGTCGCGGTAGCAGCTTAACTTGTGATATTCGAAATGAATTTTTATATTTTATATTCTAGGAAGTCTGAGGAACATGTAAATGGATAAAAAGGCTTTAATAGCTTTATTTCTATGTGGAATTGGAATGCTTTATTTCTTTAATACGATGCAACCTAAGGAAGAATCCGGTGAAAAGGGTTCGGAAGAAGTTGTGGAAGAATCGTTTGAGCAGGGAGAATTGAAGAATGAAATAGGTACCGGGGTGGTGGTACAAGACCGGAAGGTTGAAAAAATTGTACAAAATGATACCGAATTGCAGGACTACATATTGATACAAAACGATGTAATGAGAACGGTATGGACAAATGAAGGTGCCGCACTAAAGTCTGCAATATTGCCAGAATTCCAAAATCCTGAAAAAACTGAGATATTGGAATTGTTGAAGTCGTCAAACCCGGATTCACTGCCATTAAGTATTGATTTGGTAGATGATAAGAGATATCAGTCAAAAACCCGAAGGTATAAGGTGGTTGAGAAAGGATCTGACAGGGTTGTTTTTGCTGCTCTGTTAGAGAATGGAATTCAAATCACAAAGGAGATATCCTTAAAGAGCGGAAATTATTACTTTGATGTTGCCGTTACTTTGCAGAACACTACCGATGCTGATATTCGTGCATCATATACAATAACGGCTTCAAATGGTATTTATCCTGAGATAAGCAAGACTTCCGCCCTTGCGTCAATAGTTGGTATAGACGTGAGCAAGGGAGGTAAGGCTAAGACGAAGATTGCGCATACAGAAGTAAAAAATATGCCTTATAAGAATGAATCGGTTGGTATAGAATTAGCCGGTACTACTAACAAATATTTTGCAGTTGCTTTAGAGCCACTGGCAGGCTGCAGAGTAGTTGCCGCAACAGCTGAGACATTTGATAATCCTGATCTTGTGTATCAAGATAATCATGCAGTTGATTTTAACGTAGAGCTTCATACTGCAAAGATAGCGATACCGCCGCAGAGTGCAAAACGGCATGATTATATTTTTTTTCTCGGACCTAAAGAGTCAAATGCTTTAAAACAATGCGCAAATCTTTCATCGATTTTAGATTACGACTATGGAATGATGAGGTCGATATGTAAGGTACTTGTGAAGATACTGAATACGGTGTATGGCGCTATTCCAAATTATGGAGTTGCCATACTAGTGCTTACATTCCTGGTAAAATTGGTACTCTTTCCTTTAACGAGAAAAAGCCAGATGTCGATGGTCAGGATGCAACAATTACAACCTCTTATCGCCAAGTTAAAAGAAAAACATAAAGGTGATAAGAAGAAGGTGGGACAGGAACAGATGAAGCTGTTTAAGGAGCATGGGGCAAATCCCATGAGTGGTTGTCTTCCCATGATGCTTCAAATGCCGGTATTCTTTGCTTTGTTCAGGACGCTCCAGTCCTCCTTTGAGATGAGGCAGGCACCTTTCGTGGCCTGGATCGGTGACTTATCAGCTCCTGATCAACTATTCCAATTGCCATTCAGCTTACCTGTTCTCGGAGAGTGGTTTAATCTTTTGCCGATATTAATGGGTATTGCGTCATTTGTACAAATGAAACTAACACCAAAGAATACCTCCGGAGATGATCCTCAGGCAAAAATGCAGCAGAGAATGATGCAGATGATGCCGCTCCTGTTTCCTATCATGCTTTATAACTTTGCTTCAGGACTTGCCCTTTACTGGACAACGAGTACTATCATCAGTATAGGTGAACAGGTGCTAATTAGAAGAAGTGTTAAAAAGCTTGATGTCTACTATAAAGGTAAGAGGGTAATTGAGGCGAATGCAAAGGTAAAAAAATAGGATTTCACTTCAGCAGATAAACAGAAATCATGTCTTATGGTCTCAATGACTGTATATTGGCAATATCCACGCCTTTCGGCCAGTCTCTCAGGGCTATTATCAGGCTTAGTGGCAAAGATGTTTTTAGTTGTTTAAGGGGTCTCTTTGCGCCTGATAATATTAGGGAGATTGTACGTGAGAAAGGCTTTCGCTCCTATCGTAGCAACATCTATCTTGAAAAGGAACAGGTTCGCATTCCTGCCTCCATTTATGTCATGAAGTCTCCCAATTCATACACAAGGGAAGATATTGTAGAAATCCATACATTTGGTTCGCCTCCACTGCTTGAGATGCTCATGGAAGCACTACTTTCGTCTGGAAAAGAGAATACTGACAAAGAAGGCAGTTTAGAAGTAACGAGATGTATTCGGATTGCGGAACCCGGTGAGTTTACCAAAAGGGCATTCCTGAGTGGAAGAATAAGCTTTGCCGAGGCGGAATCGGTAATGCATGTCATAAGATCCCAGACAGATTCAGAGCTGTTAATGTCCGTGGCTAATCTGAAGGGTAGGCTGACGGAGTTGATGTACGATATACAGGAAAAATTGGTGAATCTTTGTGCCAGGACAGAAGCTGCTATTGATTTCTATGATCAGGACATTGAATTGATCTCATCTCGTGAAATCAAGCAAGAACTTGATGCTGTAAAAGAGAGATTGTGTATGGTTAGCAGGGATGGGCAGAAACCAATGATTTCTCATTATGGTGTAAAAACGGTATTCATTGGCTTGCCCAATGCGGGTAAATCGAGCTTGTTTAATAAATTATTAGATCGTTCAAAAGCGATAGTGACACAGGTCCGAGGCACAACCAGAGACACTTTAGAAGCTGATATGGTTTTAGAAGGGGTGGATCTCCAGATAAGAGATACTGCGGGGGTTACGCGTGGTGGCGGTGAGTTAGAATCCCTGGCTGCACAGAGAACATGTGATTCCATGGATGACGCACAGATTGTATTATTTGTTGTCGATGGGTCTGTGCCGCTTAGTAGCCAGCAGATAGAGCTTTTCGATTCTATAACTATCAAGAACAAGATAATAGTAATTAATAAAACCGATCTTAAGCAAAATGTCTGTTTTGAAAATCTTCCGTCACAGATGAAGGCTTTTCCGGTGGTTAGCACATCTGTACTTACAGGTGACGGATTGGATAGATTAAAGAAAACAATAGTTTCTGAAATCCTTGAAAGCAACGTTGATATTTCTGCCTCAGATATAGTTTTTACCTTGAGGCAGAAAGTGGTAATCGGTGAAGCACTTGAGATTATAGATCAAATATCAGATATGCTGGCAGAAGAAATTGGTCATGAGCTCATAGCAGTGGATCTGCGAAGGACTTTAGACACTATCGGTGAGGTTACTGGAGAGGTTGTAACGGATGATATTCTGGACGTTGTATTTTCGACATTTTGTGTTGGAAAATAAAACTTTTTCATTCCTGGAATTCCGCTTGACATTCTATATGTTGTATGGTAGCATACCGAAACATCCAACATGTTGACGTTTAGATGTTATTTTTACCGTTTGTAATGTTTTCAATACTATACCATTATGAAGTGTTTATTTTGTAAAATTGACGACGATAAAGTTATTAATTCGAGGGCATCAACCGATGGGTTGAGTGTAAAGCGAAGGAGGGAATGTTTAAATTGCGGCAGGCGGTTTACGACATACGAGAGGGTTGAAGAGAGCCCTGTAAGAGTAATAAAAAAAGATGGTAGCAGGATTAATTTTGACCGTAATAAGATATTATCAGGATTACTCAAGGCGTGTGAAAAGAGGCCGGTATCGATAGATTTACTTGAAACTGTTGTTTCTGAAATAGAAAGTGTAATATACGATAAATTTGAGAGGGAGGTTGAAACAACATCTATTGGTGAACTTGTTATGCAGCATCTCAGGATTTTGGATAAGGTTGCTTATGTCAGGTTTGCGTCGGTCTATAGAGAATTTAAGGATATAAATGAGTTTATTAACGAACTGAAACCTCTGATGCCTGCATCAAAAAAAAATAAAACAGGAAAAACCAAGAAGAATGGAGGGTAATAATACAATGACAGTTGAAACAATCCAAAAACGTGATAGCAGAATGGTGGCATTTGATGAGAGTAAAATAGCAGACGCTATTTTCAAGGCTGCAAAAGCTGTTGGCGGTGCAGATCGGTCTATTGCAACAGAGCTTGCAAGTGTTGTTACCCACTTTTTACAAAAAAGATTTGAAGAAAATATACCCGGTATTGAGGATGTTCAGGATTTGGTTGAAGAGGTTTTAATAAAAAACGGACATGCAAAGACGGCAAAAGCTTTTATACTATACAGAGAAGACAGAGCGAAAGTGCGTAAATCGCTTCGCGTGAGAAAACATGTTCAGGAAAATGGTGATACAACCGATGCGGCACTGATGGTTGACCTTGTTTCAAAAGATGAGTCGTTTCCATGGGACAGGGCTAAGATTGCAACAGCTCTTGAGAAAGAGGCGGAACTGTCAGATGTTATATCTCAGGAGATTGCGGCTGCTGTTGAGAGGCGCATCTTTGCTGCTGGCCTTGACAGAATATCTACCCCTTTAATCAGAGAGTTGGTAGATAACGAGCTCTTTGAGAGAGGTCACAACGCAAAGCTGGAAAAACAGGCCAGTCTTGGTATGCCAAAATATGATATTGAAGAGCTTATATACTCCAAAGTTAAAGAAAACAGCAACATTGCTACAAATAACCCTGAGGCTATTAATCTTGCCGTTGCTGAGAATACTATGAAACAATACGCCCTTCAGGAGGTTTATTCTAAAGAGGTCGCAGACGCACATACTTCAGGGATGGTTCATATTCATGATCTTGGTTATCCGACCAGGGTTTATTGTTCATCCCACTCCCTTGAGTATCTTAAAAAATATGGATTGGATTTGGAAAATCTGGATACATCTTCCGGGCCTGCTAAACATGCCAGAACACTTACAGGCCACCTGAATACATTCCTTGCCTCGATGCAGGCTTATTATGCAGGCGCCCTGGGAATAGGTTACATCAATATAATGTACGCTCCATATGTGGAACATATGAGCGATGAAGAGATGAAGCAGGAGGCTCAGCACTTAATTTTCAGCGGTTCGCAGAGTGCATTCTCTCGCGGGGGACAGACACTGTTCCTGGATTTTAACATACATACGGGAATACCAAATTATCTGAAAAAGATTCAGGCTGTTGGTCCAGGAGGAAAGTATACAGGCAGAACATATGGAGAGTATGAAGAGACTTCACAGAGATTTACAAGAGCGCTGCTTGATGTCTGGCGAGCTGGTGATTGTCATGGTCATATGTTTGCTTTCCCTAAATGTGATTTTCATATAAGCCAGGATACATATACAGATCCTAAACAATATGAACTCCTGGAATATGCCGCACAGATTGCCAGTGAGAACGGGGTACCATATTTCGTTTTTGATAGAGATGAAATAACATTGTCAGCGTGTTGTCGATTGCGTACGACTATTGATGATAATTACATGATTGACCATCCGGAGAGTATGAGATTTTGTGGATTCCAAAATATAACCGTAAGCCTTCCTCAGGCTGCTTATAGGGCTGGCAAGGGGAACCTTGAAGGGCTTTATAAGGAAATTGACAGGGGCATGGACATTGCCATTAAAGCTCATTTCGAGAAGAAGAACTTTGTTACCAGGCTGATGGCTGCTCCAAATATGCCGTTGTGGGAGATTGGTAAGATCGCACATGATGGAAGACCATATGTAGATCTGGAAGCTGCGACATACATTGTCGGGATTATAGGACTGAACGAATGTCTGCAGTTTATGATTGGTAAAGAATTGCATGACGATGATGAAGCCCTTAAGCTCGGCTTGCGTATTATTTCTCATATGTATTTCAAGGTAAAGGAAGAGGGGAAAAAACACAATCTGAAGTTCTCCCTTGAAGAGTCGCCTGCAGAAAGTGCAAGTCGAAGGCTTGCCAAGATTGATGTTCGAAATTACCCGGAAGCTATAGATATGGTTAAGGGTCATATGGAGAGAGACGAATTCTACTACACTAATAGTGTTCATCTGCGTCCTGACGCACCTGTTGATATGGTCAAGAGGATCGAGGTACAGAGCATGTTCCATGGAATGATTGAATCAGGTGCGATAATACACGCGTTTGTGGGAGAAGAGAGACCGCCGTCCTCCAGTATTATGAAGCTCGTTAAGAGAACTTTCGAGAATACACAGGCGGCGCAGTTGACTATATCTCCTGAATTCACCATCTGTAATGAATGTCACAAGGTTATCCCGAGGTTGGTAGATCAATGTCCTCATTGTGACGTGTCAAATCTGTACAGCGTAAGAAGAAACGCAACATCTGACAAGGTTAATAATTGGGACAGAACTAAAATGCAGGAGTTGGTCGATAGGCACGCAGAGAAAGCTACTGTTTCAAATAAAGGCTGTAAATAAATATTTAACAGAACATATATTGTTTTCCAGGAGATAATATGTCGCTAACGATAAAGGGTTTTGTAGAGAGTAGTTTGATAGAGTGGGAAGGGAACATTGTAGCCATCCTTTTTCTTCCTCATTGTAATATGAGATGTCCTTACTGTCATGCTACCCATCTGGTCAAGAAACCTAATGAGCTTGAGAGTATACCGTTAGAGGCCGTGGAGAAGAGGATCTGGAAGCACAAAGATTGGTTGGATGGTGTAGTCATTTCCGGAGGGGAACCTACATTCCATGATGATTTGGATAAGCTTATAACAATATTTAAGAATATGGGCTTAAAGGTTAGGTTGGACACAAATGGTACAAATCCCGATAGAATAGAGGATTTGATACAGCGTGAGTTGATTGATTGTATTGCCATGGACATAAAAGCTCCTTTGAGAGATGGGAAGTATAATGCAGTAGGTGGAGTTCTGTGTAGCTTGCCGGATCTTGAAAGAAGCATAAAGCTGATAATGGAAAGTGGGCTGGAGTATGAGTTTCGTACTACCGTTTGCCCGGCTTTCTTAACGAAGGCTGATGTTGTCGAGATCGCGCAAAGGATATCTGGTGCGAGTAGATATATTCTGCAATCCTTTCGGCCAACAAATTGTCTGGACAAAACGATGTATGACGTAGTGCCGTATTCTGAAGATGAAATAAGGGATTTTGCTGAAAGTGCGCGGAGGTTTGTAAAAAACTGTTACGTAAGAGGCGAAGAAATGAAGGCCTTGAGCTGTAATTAGTAACTCTTC
>PBQF01000072.1 GCA_002724975.1 Parcubacteria group bacterium | reverse complement strand
CTTCAACTGAAGTACTTGCAGTACCTGGATTGAATGTTCCGGAAGATGTAAAGGTGTGAATGGTATAACTTCCATCAGTTGTTATTGTTCCTCCAGTTGCCTCAAAAGTCGACACTGGTGTTTGTAGATGAATCAATCCAGTTGTTAAAGGTGCCATGCTTTCGTGCCAATTCAAAATATGTTCCTTTAAAGAAATTGTTTTTGTTATTGTTCCGTTCTGCCAGCTGATATCGACAGAAACCGAAAACTCATCTTCATTGACAGTCGTGGTTGTCACCGTTCTGGTGAATAAAGTTGGTTCCCAATTATTGTTATATCCATATAATCCTGTGGCGGAGTCTTGCCTCAAAACAGGACAAGAGCCACTACAAGCAGTTAAAGTATCGAGGGCTGAATCTACTATGCAAGTCCCATTGCAGTCATTGATAGTCCTATCCCAATCATTACCACTCAGAAGATTCTCGTCTCTAAGATTTTTCAAATATTCAATTGCATCTTGAGCCAAAAATATCGCAATGGTTTGATTCTTGGCCAGATTGGCATCAGAAAGAGCTCTGTGAGCTATACTTAAAGGACCAGTGACTGCAATGAGGAGGACGGTAATGGCCACAAGGGTTTCTATTAGAGAAAACCCCTCATTCAACGGTTTTTCTATTTTAAAAAAATCATCTCTCATATTAACTGTCCACCTTCCTCTGGGAAACACTTGTTTGAATATTAAAATCCGTTTTTGTTTTATCACTTAAGTTGACAACTCCGCCAACGGTAATAATGACCCGGGGCTGTAGATTATCTGACACTCCTGTACCCAAAACATAGAAGCGTAACCCTGTATCAGCCGTTATTTGAACCTCAGGAGCTGTGACCCCAACAAAAGTAGAACCGCCGTCTGTTGAACGCTCTATTTGGTTTTCGTTCAATCTGTAGATTATTTGGTCGTTGGAATTTGCCTCCTCACCACCACTTGCTTCGAAAGCCAGGAAATTGCCCCCAGAGGCACAATCTCTCGGAGTATTAAGGTCCGAGGGAACAAATTGTCTTACAACTTGCTCACAATGATAAGTAGTACCAACACGAAGCGTTTTAGACATACCCTCAACAGCAAAACTGATATTGTTTATGACTGATTTTACGGCTTGGGTCTTTTTGTTTACCCCAACAATGCTTAGAAGAGCGCCAACACCAACAATAGAAACCACTATGAAAAGCCCTATCGAAACAATCAGTTCAATTATTGTAAACCCCCGCTTACCTTGTGAGCCCACACCCTTTTTTTGAAAAGGTGTGGAGGTAAATTCCTTATTGTTTTTACGCTTCAACATAAACATTATAATTACGGATTTCTAACAATTGATATTTGGCCTGTCGAATAAACTTGAATTGCCCGTCTAACTCCTTGTGGAGAAATAACTGTGATAACACCACTTTGATAAGTCGCATTAGAACCATAACTTTTAATAAAAGCATCTGGGTCGGGTCTTAAAAAGATAATGTCCAAGTTGCCTATTCCTCCTGAGTTACTACAACTTTCCCTTGAGCCAGCTGGGGTAGCACAAAATTTCTCTATAAAATGCCCCCCGCCAATACTGAAAGATTCCACAAGCTCGTCCGGATCATACTTTTTGTCGCCATCTAAATCTGCAAAAAGAATATAGGATGTCTTGGAAGAATCATCAAAATGAATACCATACCCAGTATCAAAAGTTACTCCACCCGGAGCGTCAAAGCCTCTGACATTAAGACCAAAAGTTTGAGCTTTACGAATGGAAAGAGCAATGTCGTAAGCCAAGTTTGTGGTCAGAATTTTATTGTTAAAAAGGGAAAATCTAACCATCATAATAGAAGTGACGGTAACAAAAATAGCCGAAACGATAAGTAACTCAATCAAAGTAAACCCCCACTTACCTTGTAAGCCCACATCCTTTTTTTGAAAAGGTGTAGAGGTAAATTTTTCCTGGTCTGAATTTTTATTTTTAAAAAAGTTCATCTTAATTTCAGAAAAATGAAATGTTCAAAATATTAATTTCGGTAAAAAATACTAATGCCGTGCCGATTATTAAAAACGGGGCAAAAGGTATCTCACTTTTAATTGTAAGATTTTTAAACAATCTCGACAACGAATTTAGTTTTGAAACCAAAACTAAAATAAGTCCTGTGGCAGCACCAACCCAAAAAGCAAGGGTGATGGCTGAAATCACGCCTCCTAATCCCAGGAGCCAGCCCATAGCAAATGCTAACTTGGCATCACCGAATCCCATCCATTTCCCGCCTGAAATAAGCCAGAAAAAGGCAAAAGGGGCCGCCGCAATTGGGCCGGCTAAAACAGTCCAGGAGGAAGGAGCAAGAAGTAAAAATTCATTAATATTTATTGGAAAAATTTTGATTAGAGAGAGAATAATTAAAGTGTAGACTAGTCCATCAGGAATAATTTTATGTTTCAAGTCATAAACAAAAATTGCAATAAAAATAGACCAGACTAAGAAATAGAAAAATAAATCAAAGTTTATAACTCCTACCTTGAGATAGACGAGAAGAAAAACAAGTCCTGTAAAAAGTTCAACTAGTAAATACTGAATTGATATTTTGCTCCTACAATATCTGCACCTGCCATGTAAAAACAGGAAACTCAGTACCGGAATTAAATCTAGAAATTCTAGGGTTTTGCCACAAGAAAAGCACTCGGACCTATCCTTTTTAAAAAGACCAGTATTGTATCGTAGTGTTAGAACATTAATAAAACTTCCTATAATTGTTCCAAAAACAAAAACAATAATAAAAATTAGGGTGTCCATACGGAAATTATACCAAAAAGAAAACACCTCCGAAGCAGAGGTGTTTCCTTAAAAACCATTTAATTACGGCTTAACGTCGTAAACGGCAGTCACAGTACCATCAAAGTCAGCATCACTTCCTGTACAAGCCGTGACAGCTGTAGCGTCAACATCTGAGGCCAAAGCTACGTGGTTTGTATTTTCAAGCGTTGCACCAAGGTGATAGCTTGAACAAGTTGAGCCTGATCCTAAAGCTGCGTAAGAGTAGTTACTACCTGTTGTGGGGTCTACTGGTATGGCTGAAAGGTAACCTGGTGTTTCAAGATTTGCTTCAGAAACAGCCTGTGGATAGTTATTGTTGTCATCGAAGTACAATTCAAGAGCTAACTGAAGCTGTTTAACATCAGAAACTCTTTTAGCATCCCTTGACTTCTCTCTCGCACTGTTTAAAGAAGCAAGAACAACTGATGAGAGAATCCCAATGATTGCAATAACCACTAAGAGCTCTATAAGTGTAAAACCTTTTTTCATAGCTATGATTTTAGTAATTTAAAATAGATCGACCACTTATTATTAATGTTAAGCTTTTTATAGCTCTCATCTATTATAAACTCAAAAAAGGGCTAGGAATAAAGCTCTGTGGATAAGTTCGTTTCATTTTTCTCCTCAAAAACACGCATCAGAATCTCCAGTGAGGTTCTGTACTATTCCCAGCTCAATCGTCCTGCTACGCAGAAACCAAGCCAACTGAGCCTGCAAAATGTTTTCTCACGGGGAAATTTAGGGAATAATGACTATTTCTTCTAAACTGCCGAGGAAATATTGTAGATTGGTACCAAAACAGAAGTTAAAATAAGTCCCACACTAAAACCTAAAAAGACAATCATTACCGGTTCAATCAAATTAACCAATGTATCAACTGCTGTATCAACTTCTCTCGCATAAAAACCTGCAAGAGTCTTTAAAACTTCTCCTATTTTACCCGTTTCTTCCCCAACTTTAATCATTTGGACCATGATATTAGGAACTTCTGAATGACCAGACAAAGATTCCGATACTGAAGAACCAGCTTTGACTGATTCAACTGATTTTTTAAGAATCTCCTTGTATTTATTATTATCAATAACGGTTGATGTTATCTCCAAAGCATTAACCATTGATATACCAGAAGAGAGCATGGTATTCATGTTCTCTGAAATTCTGGCAAGATATAATTTTTTATATAGACCACCGATATAAGGAATTGTTAATTGGAGATTTGAAAAATACCTATTACCGCCTACTGTTCTGGCGAATCTAACAAGGAAAAATGTGCCGACAACAAGAAGAATCAAAAGAAAAACTCCATAATTTACTAAAATGGAACTGACACCCATAACAATTTTTGTATAAATTGGTATTTCCTGTCCCGCTTCCAGTAGAATCGAGCTAACCCTAGGAATAACCATTGTAAACATCAGAATCATAACTACCACAAAGGTAAATACAATAAACGCTGGGTAAATTAAAGCATTCCTGGCTTTGGAACTAACTTTGTGTGTTCGTTCTAGATAATCAGCAAGATAACCAAAAATTTGGTCGAGTTTCCCAGACTCCTCTCCAGCTCTAACCATGTTTGTATAAAACGGCGAGAAAATCTTTGGGTGTCTCGCCAGAGCTTTTGAGATTGAACTTCCGCCTTGTAAATCATCAGCCACTTGGGAAAGAGATGTTCTTAAAATCGGGCTCTCCGATTCTCCGGCTAGAAGCCTGAAAACCCTTAAAGCTGAGACTTGGGCGTCAAAGAGAGTGGCAATTTGTCTTGACAGAATAACAATTTCCTTCGATTTGACTGGGTTTAAGATAGTTATAATCCTACTTAAAAATGAAGTCTTATCAGCTGAAGTAATAGAAGAAACAACAAATCCCCTGCCTTGGAGGGAAATAATAGCAACATCTTGAGAGATTGCGTCTATTGTCCCTTCTCTTTCTTGTCCCTTATCGTCTATTACTTTATATTTAAAAATCATTTTTTATAGAAGCTTATCCAGAAGAGCTGGATTTAATGAATGGATTCGAGCCTCTTCAAGAGTAACTTCACCTTTCTGAACAAGATTAGCTAAAGATCTCTCCATGCTCATCATTCCAAGATCACTGCTTATCTCAATTAAGCCGTCAATTTCATGTGTCCTTGATTCCCTAATCAAATTTGCTACTGCTTTGTTATTTATTAAAAGTTCATAGGCGGGAATCATGCCGCCTGATATCCTTTTAACCAACCTTTGAGAGAAAACCCCCATTAAGCTGGAAGCCAACTGTGCTCTAATCTGCACTTGCTCCAGACTATCAAAAGAATCAATAATCCTGTCTATAGTTTGTGAAGCATTATTAGTATGAAGAGTGGAGAAAATCAAATGACCAGTTTCAGCTGCAGTTACAGCAGTCTCAATAGTATTTCTGTCCCTCATTTCTCCTATCATTGCAACATTGATATCCTGCCTGAACATCCTATTAAGAGCTCCAGTAAAACTTTTTGTATCTATACCAACCTCCCTTTGGTCAATAATTGATTTTTTCTGGTCAAAAATATATTCAATGGGATCTTCGATTGTCAAAATGTGCTCGGACCTGTTTACATTTATATTTTCAAGCATTGACGCCAAAGTGGTGCTCTTACCTTGACCAACTGGGCCAACAACTAGAAAGAAACCTTGGTTTCTTTCTGAAAAAGAATTCAGAATTGGAGGTAAATTCAAATCTTCTATGGACTTAATAACTCTCGGGATAAGCCTCAGAGCTACACTTATATTTCCTCCCTGAAAAAAAGCATTACATCGAAGTCTTGCTTCATTACCATAAGAATAAGAAAAGTCTTTTTCTTTATTAGTTAAAAAATCTTCTTTTTCTTCCTCCGTTAAAAGTTCTGAAAGAAGCCCAAGCGTATCCTCTTTGGTTAAGACGGCTTCCTTTTGTAGTGGAACTAAATCTCCTGAAACCCTAATTGATGGATGTCTTCCTTCAGAAAGGTGAAGGTCCGAACCCCCTTCTTTAATGACGGTAGAAATAAGTCTTTCTAAAAATGCCTTATGGTCTGTCATAATTTGCTACTTACGATTTTTAAAACTTCTGCCAAAACTTCTGATGGAATGGTGCTGGCTTTAACAATGTATCCATCAATATTAAATTCTTTAGCTTTTTCTATATCTTTACTATACCCATGGTTGGTTAAAACTATTACAGCAGCATTCTCAGCTAGATTTCCCTTGCGGAGTCTTGATAAAAACTCAAAACCGTCCACCCCGGGCATAACAATGTCTAAAATTATAGCGTCATAATCGCCCCCTTTTTTTATTTTTTCCAACGCCTCTTCTCCACCAAAAGCAGTATCGACAGTATGGCCAACTTCCCTAAATTTTACTGAATAAACATCCAGTAAAAATTCATCATCATCTACGATTAAAAATTTGTAGGTATTTTTATCCGACATAATTATTAAAATTTTATAATAAAGAAACCAAAATAACTACCTAAACAATAATATCATCTGTACCAGCCCTTAATTTATTCACCTCTTTAAATGGAACAAGTTTCTGGGACGATTTTAGGATAGCGTCCTCAAGCATAGTCAGCATCCCTTGTTTTCTGGCTTGACTCTTAATTTCCTGTTCAATTGGATTGGTTAAAATAGTCTTTTCCAGATCCCTATCCATCTTTAGAACTTCAACGACCGCCATTCTGCCCCTTGTACCTGTTGGACAACTACCAGTGGGTTCCAACTCGTAAACGCTTTTGATGGCATTTACTTCCTTCTTAAATCCCACAGGCAAATCTGCAAATTGCTTATCAAGCATAGCTTTTAAACTGGCATCAAGTTCCCTCTCCTTGCCTGTGTCAACACAAAGAGTACTAACAAGTCGTTGGGCAATGGCTAAAATTAAAGTTGGTGTAATTAAGTATGGGTCAATTCCCATATCAACCAGTCTCGGAATAACTCCAACTGCATTATTGGTATGAATTGTCGAAAGAACAAGATGTCCAGTTAATGCCGCCTGAACAGCCAGGGCAGCAGTTTCTTTATCCCTAATTTCACCAACCATGATAATGTCAGGGTCCTGACGAAGAGTAGTCCGAAGTCCTGTGGCAAAAGTGTACCCAATTTTAGGCTTTACCTGTGATTGGCTTACTCCTTCAATATTATATTCAATTGGATCTTCAAGAGAGAGGACGTTTTTCTTTTCCCTGTTGAGCTCCTGAAGCATTGAATAAAGAGTGGTGGTTTTACCAGAACCTGTCGGCCCAGAAATTAAAATCATGCCATAAGGCCTTTTAATTGCGTCCTTTATTAAATCAAGGTTTCTTTTACTTAATCCTATATTATCAAGTCCAAGAACACCCTTTTCTGAGTCTAAAATCCTCATCACAACTTTTTCACCATAATAAGTGGGGAAAGTTGAGACTCTAAAATCAATTTTCCTACCAGAAATATGGGCTAGAAATCTTCCGTCTTGAGGTTTCCTTTTTTCATCAAGTCTCATGTTTGACAAAACTTTAATCCTGGCAACAACTGGGTCTAAAACATTCTTGGGTAAAACCAAGCTAGTAGACATCTCTCCGTCAACTCTAAATCTGACACGGACATTTTCATCCATCGGTTCAATATGAACATCTGAGGCTTTGCCTTCAGTAGCATATCTCAAAATTGTGGCTACAATTTTACTCGCCGGAGCATCTTCAATAAGCTTGGTCTTAACTTCCTTGCCAACTTCCTCGCCTTTTCTAGCTTCACTTTCACTTATTTCTGTTTCAAGCTCAGTCAGAGCTTTCGAAACTTCTCCATGAAGACCTTTGTAGGTATCAATGGTATTACCAAAGTCCAGTTCTGAAATTAAAAATATTTTATAAGGAATCTTATTCTTTGATGAAATAAACTGTAGTGCATCTCTGGCTTCGATGTTGTCTGGATCAACAACTCCAACCTCTAAAACACCATCTGTCATGCCAATTGGGACAAATTTGTAATGGATAGCTGAAGACTCTGGAATCATTTTTAAAATTTTAAACGGAACTTTTTTGTTTCCTAATGTTTTAACAGGAATACTAAAATATTCACCTTTTGATTCTAAAATATCCTTCGGACCTACTCCTTTTGAAATTAAAACAGACTCAAGACTTCTTGAGTTTTCATTGGCTTCACGCTCTATTTCAGATATATTGCCTTCCTTTAGAAGACCTTTTTTAATAAGAACATCAAGAAAGCCCATCAAAAAATAATTTAATTCTAAACACCATCATCGACAGACGTATCTTCTGGGACATTCGGTATAACAGGGTCACTACCTATTTCCCTGAAAGGATTTGGTCTTCCCGCTGGTTGTGGCTCAACCTCCTGACTGAAGTCTTCAAGTGCGGTAAATGATTCGTCACTAAAAATACTTTCATCAAGGTCTAGGGAACGAAGCTCAAGAAGGGTAGTTAAAAATTCCTTACCAATAAGAACATCCTCTTCGCTCACGCCCGGTCTAGTACTCAATAAAGAACCCCTGTCACCTCTTCCGGCAAAAAACGCGCTATAAAGGGAGTACCCAGCAAGTGCAATAATTATTACCAGAGCAATATTCTTATATTTAGCAAAAAATTCTTTCATAATTACTTAAGCCAATAGGTTTTAATAGTTACTTCGAAATTTAATAAATTCTTGTCAGCTGAAGTTGGACTTAGATTCAATCTTTCAACATCGACTATTCTTAGACTCTTCTCTAAATCTTTACTAAAATCCTTAAACTCTTCATAAGGACCAGTTACCTTAAAACTTAACTGTATTCCCCCGAAAAGCTCGCCAGTTTTAACTATTTCTTCACTCTCTTCGTCTTTGGCAATCGAAACATCCCTTACCAAGAGCCCGTATTTGGAAGCAATGCCATCGAGATCGAGAATAAGTCTGACATTGTCAACATTATCGGGCAAAAGTTTTTCAATCCTGTCCAAATCCTCGGTTGAAAAAGTATTATATCTACTTAAAAGTTTATCTCTGACAGCTTGAAGTTCTTTTGATCGTACTAATGCTTCATTAAACTGAGCACTCTCCGCATTCAAAACTTTAATCTCCTTATAAGTCGGGTCAATAAACGAGAAAAAAGCTATGACAGCGATAATTATTAATGATGTTGATAAAATTGGTCGTGACATATTAAAGACCTTCTACATTACCTCTAAAAGAAACTAGACTTGGGTCAACCGTGGCCTCCAAAGAAAAACCAATATTGCCAGAACGATCAGGATTAATATCTGAAAATATTTGGTCCTTCAGAAATCTGCTTTGTCCCAAAAGATCGGATTGTAAGACAACAGTCGCATGATTGACAGCCTCGCCAGTCATAACAAGCGTCATTTCACCAGAATCTAACACAAGAAATTCAAACTGTTCAAATCTAACATTCTTCAAAGTTAACTCTTCCAGTAAATCAAATAAGGGGGTCAGCGCAATATGTGAGGAAAGGATATTACCACTCGACTCAATCCTATTGTCCAATCTTGATAAATCATCAATTAGTCTGGGATCAAAAGCCTCTTTGGCCCTTTGTAGAGAGACCGCTTTAGATTCTATTCCACCTTCTACATAGGCTTTATAGACAATAACCCCAACGGAACCGGCAGTCGCTAGCAAGAAAACAATAACCGAAATTATAAAATAAAGGCCTATAGAAGGTTTCCTTTTAGAAATTGGTGCCAATGACTTTTTCGGTATAAAAGAAGTTTTGTCAAAAGTGTCAAGCATGATTAAATTTTATTATGAAGAAGGGAAAAAAACAAAAGGAATGTGGGTACTATTAACTAGCCTGACTCGTCTAATTTTCGTAAAGCTACACCTATAGCCACTGCAAACTCTGGGCCTGCCCGCTTTAATGTTTTTTCAAGAAATGCTGGATATTGCAGGCTTGAAAACGGGTCACTTGTGATTACCGATGAAGATATTTTTTGATTTGCAAGTTCTACAAATCCTTCTAGTATCGACCCTCCTCCAGTTAGAAAAACCTTTGAAACATTCTTGTTATACTTTTTTTGATAACCCAAAAGAACTTGGTTAGCCTCGTTTAGAACCCCGCCGACAACCAAGGAAGAAACCTGATAGGTATGCTGGTCGTCTTTCAGTAATCCTTTTTCCCTTTTAATATCTTCTGCTTCGGCCATACTCACACCAAGGGCTTTAGAAAGAGAGACTGAAATATTTTGTGACCCTTTATTAATTACATGGGAATCTCTAATTATGCCACTCTCAACTATATAAACTTTCGTGGTCCCCGCCCCAAAGTCAATAATCATAATTGATTCTCCCGGTTTGGAAGAGGTCGTCCTGATAGTACTAAAAATTTCAATTTCAAAAAAACTTGGTTTCAATCCAGCCTCTTTGACAATCTGAGTATAATTTTCAATAGTCTCCTTATGAATTGCCACTACAAAAATTTCTATTTTATCTATTCTTTTAATTTTTTCATCTTTCTCGTCTGGTTTTTCTTCTCCAGAATTTGGCGCCTGTGATTCTTTTGGGACAACTCTCCAGTCCATCGAGACTTCGGATATTGGAACTGGAATATATTTCCTCATTTCAATAGGTACCATTTCTTGGAGTCTCTTCTTACCAACGTCTGGCATCTTTACAAGATTTATAAGACTGGAGCTCATTGGAATAGCCACCCCACAATTTTTTGTCGTAACATTGGCTTCCTTTAGGAGATCTTTCAGAGCACCGGTTATTTTCTCCAATGAAAGATTGGTTGATTGTCCCTTATCAAGACCTGTATATGGGCCAAGAGCCAATTCTCCATATGTCTCAAGTATGGCTGCACCTTTCTCTTTCTTAATTTGAACAACTTTAATAGAAGAGGAGCTAATATCAACCCCCAAGACACTTTTGTTGGATTTTGCTCCACTCAAGATTTTATTCAGAAATCCTGCCATAATTTAATAGTCTAACAGCCTAATTGTACCGTATAAATTAATTCTATGCCCAAAATATGGGAAATCCTCTCTGAAATAGTCTTCCCCTCAAGTCTAACCGAAAGAAAAATCAGGAGAATGAATCTTGGAGACTTTAACACAATCAAAGAAGTGTCTTTCAGTTCCGAAAGTAAAGTCTTGTCTTTTTTTAAGTACAAGAATCCTCTGGTTAAAGAGACTATTGGGCAAATTAAATACAAAAGGAATGGAAGATTGACTAAAATTTTCGCAGAGATAGTCTATTCGGAACTCTTAGAAGAGATTTCCGACTTAAGTTTATTTGAAAATTTTAATAATCCGATTTTAGTACCAGTGCCTATGAGTAATATTGAAAAAAGGGAACGAGGATATAATCAAGTTGAGTTATTGGTTGATGAAATTGTAAAAATAAGTGGCGGTAGTCTGTCTTCGGATTTTAACTTATTGAGAAAGATAAAGAATACAAAAAGACAAACTGAATTAAAAAGAGAAGAGAGGTTAGAAAATATTAAAGGAGTTTTTGAAATAGGTTTAGGGGTTGAAGGAAAAAATATCATTCTGATTGATGATGTTATGACAACCGAAGCAACAATCAATGAAGCCAGAGAAATTTTAGAGCATGGTGGAGCAAAAGTTTTTGTGGTTGTGATGGCTAATTAGTACATACTACGACCAGTACTTTATAGCAGACTTCAAATATGTTAATTTGTAGCTACTTGGAGGGGTGCCAGAGTGGCTGAATGGGACGGATTGCTAATCCGTTATGCGGGTTAAACCGCATCGAGGGTTCGAATCCCTCTCCCTCCGCCAGTTGGAAAAAGAAAGATCAAGTAAAATAAGACAAAAGGGGGCTCTAAAAAGCCCTCTTTTTGTATGATAGTATTTTCCTTATGAGTCTTGAATCAAAGGTTGAGGAAGTCCTAAGAATAACTCCTGTTCAAAAAAATGCTCTAAAAAAACTTGGTATAAAAACCATTGAAGATTTGCTTTACCACTTCCCCGCTAGATACGGCGAACAAAGCCAAACAAAAAATATCTCTACATTAAAGGAAGGAGACAGGGCTGAAGTTTTTGGAGAAATTAAGAAGTTGAAAACATCCAAAGCATATCGAAAGAAAATTCCAATGGCGGAGGGTGTTCTAGAAGACCATTCGGGAAAAATAAAAATAGTTTGGTTTAACCAACCATACATTGCCAAAATGTATCAGGAAGGTTCGCTGGTAAAAATCGAAGGAAGAGTAAGCTCAAGAAAAGAAAAGTTATATATTTCAAATCCAGACATAAAAAATATAAATGAAATTCCGAAAGGTGCCGGTAATCCACTATTTGAAGAAAGTAAAGATAAAGACGCCGTCTCTCTTCCGGTTTATCCTGAATCAAGAGGTATTACTTCAATGTGGTTCTATCATGTAATCCAAAAATTGTTTGGCCAAAGAATTTTGGACGAAGTTGAAGACCCAATTCCTGAAAAAATACTAAAAAAATATAATCTACCGACTTTAAAAACTGCTTTTGTTTGGATTCACACACCACAAAAGAAAGCTGATGCACTTTCAGCCAGAAAAAGATTTGCTTTTCAGGAAATTTTTATGATTCAAATTCAGAAACAAAAAGATAAGAAAAGTTATCAAGAAAAACCCTCATTTAAAATAGAAAAGACTGGAAAAGAAATTGATTCCTTCGCTAAAAAGTTTCCATTTGAATCAACCAATTCTCAAAAGAAAGCTATTAAAACAATATTAGGTGATTTTGAAAAAAATTACGCTATGTCCCGCCTTTTAGAGGGAGATGTTGGTTCTGGAAAAACTTATGTCGCAGCAGTCACTTCTTATGCAGTTATTACTACACCACCTGATAATAAGGATTTTGGGGCTTTACAGACAGCTTATATGGCACCGACTGAAATATTAGCCAATCAGCTTTTTGAGAACTTTATAGAGTACTTTAAAGATATTAAAATTCAAATCGGGCTTATTACGTCAAGTGGATGTAAGAAATTTCCATCAAAAGTAAGTAATGAAAACTGGACTAACATTCCCAGAGGTCAACTTCTTAAGTGGGTAGAGAATGGTGAGATACCAATTCTTATTGGCACACATGCCTTAATTCAGAAAACCGTTAAATTTAAAAACTTGGCTTATGTAATTATTGACGAACAGCACAGATTTGGGACAGGTCAAAGAAGAATTTTAGTTAGAAAAGATGGAGTTCTCCCACATCTTTTATCAATGACCGCTACTCCAATTCCACGAACACTCGCCCTGACGATTTATGGAGACTTAGATTTAACTCTGCTCGATGAAATGCCAAAAGGTAGAAAGCCAGTTATTACAGAAGTAGTTAAACCAGACAAAAGAGAGAGAGCTTACGAAGAAGTTCGAGCACAATTGAGAAAAGGGCATCAGGTTTATGTCATTTGCCCAAGAATTGATGAGCCAGACCCGAAAAAAGAACAGGCTCTGCGTGTAAAATCTGTTAAAGAAGAAGCTAAAAGGTTAAAGAGCAAGATTTTCCCCGAATACAATATTGAAATGATGCACGGAAAAATGAAACCAAAAGAAAAAGAAGAAACTATGAAAAAACTGAAAGATGGCAAGATAGATATTTTAGTTTCAACATCAGTTGTCGAGGTTGGAGTAAATATCCCAAACGCTACAAGCATTATTATTGAAGGTGCAGAGAGATTCGGCTTGGCCCAGCTTCATCAGCTTCGCGGACGGGTTATTAGAAGTACCTTTCAGCCATACGCTTTTATTTTTAGCGATACCAAGGCTCAAAGAACAATGGATAGATTAAACGCCCTGAAAAAAGCCAAGAATGGATTTAAATTGGCAGAGTATGATTTAGAATTTCGTGGCGCAGGAGATTTGGCTGGTAAGAAACAATGGGGTATTACAGATTTGGGAATGGAAGCAATAAGGAATATTAAGATGGTTGAAGCTGCTCGAGAGGAGGCAATGGGAATAATTGAGAGCGATTTTGAGCTAAAAAAATACCCTCTAATCAAAGCCCAAATTGAAAAAAGGGTCGAAATCCATTTTGAATAAGTTCAGCCCGACCATCCTGCAAATAGATAAAAATGCCTTTGTTTTGTGGGCACGGCAGGACTTGAACCTGCGACCACCGAGGTATAAGCTCGGCGCTCTACCAACTGAGCTACATGCCCATATATCTATTGTAGCCTGAGTAGCTAAAACAGCTATATACCCATATCAGAAACTTATCCGACGAAGTAATACTACCCACTTATTTCTGCCCTATCAAGTTGTTTGATAGAATTAAAGACATTAGAAGATAATTAATTTGTTATGGATATCTCAATATTTTTAGCGAAGGCTTTCGGTCTCTATATGCTTATCATGGGAGTAGCCCTAGTTCTAAGAAAAGAAAACTTCACTGGCATAGTCTCTGACAGTACCGAGGACGAAACATACAGATTTATGCTCAGCATAATCACAACAATTGTCGGAATTCTTTTGGTTATAAGCCACAACATATGGTCAGGACCAGGTTGGGTCATATTAATAACAGTTATGTCATGGCTAATTCTTCTTAAAGGAATTTCTAGAATTTTCCTTTCAGATGATCAGTTTGAAAACCTGACTGGTTGGGTGGGTCCTGTGACTTACCTATGGATAGGAGTTCTATCTATTGTTCTAGGAATTTATCTGGCTTATATTGGCTTCGCTTTATAAGTTAAATAATTAAAAATGGAAACGTCAATATTTCTAGCAAGAATTTTTGGAGTCTATATGCTTATTGTGAGTCTTGTGGTTTTAAAAAACAAAAAACGACAAGAGTTAATCAATGAGTTATCAAAACATGAAGACTTAAGATTTGTTATGGGGCCCTTTACACTTATCTTTGGGTTGGTTCTAGTTAACATTCATAATATTTGGGGGGAAGGATATAAAACAGTAATCACTATTGTTTCTTGGATAGTTCTTATTAAAGGAGTGTTAGTTGTTTGGCTTGATGAAAAAAATTACAGAAAATTAATGGACAAGATAAGTAAACCAAACCTACTTACGGCGATAGGAGTAATAAACCTTATTTTGGGCCTTTATTTCACTTATATCGGATTCTTTATTTAGAATCCTTATCAAATCTCGGGTCCTTTTTTAGAGTCACCCCATTTGCTAGGAGGATTTGTTCAAATTCATCTCTTTCCAAAGTTTCTTTTTCTATCAATGCATTAACAATAACTTCAAGAAGTTTTTTGTGACTCTTAACTGCCTCTCTGGCCCGTGATTCTGCCTCTTTCATTATTCTGTGAACTTCTTCAGCGACCATATTAGCTACATTTACAGAATTATCTCCATGAACTGTTCTACCATAAACATCAGGGTCGTCAGACAGAATGGCAATTGGGCCAACCTTATCACTCATTCCATAACGAGTAACCATATCGCGAACAATTGCAGTTGAAACTTTCAAGTCATTAGAAGGTCCTGTGGTTAAATCGTCAAAAATCATTTGCTCCGTTACATAACCTCCAAGCATTACGGCAACATTATCAAGAAAATCTTTCTTCGAACGAAGCTTCTTCTCCTCAACAGGTAGGTTCATTGTGTACCCCGCAGCATGCCCACGGGAAATAATAGAAATCTTATGAACAGGGTCTGCGTTTTCCAAAATAGATGCAACCAGAGCGTGTCCCGCTTCATGGTAGGCAGTGATTTTCTTTTCATCTTCTGAAAGAATATGGCTTTTTCTTTCTGGACCAATTATTACCTTTTCAATTGAACGAACTAAATCAAATTGAGAAACCTTTTTACGACCTTCTCTGGCTGTTAAAATTGCAGCCTCATTCATAATTGATTGTAAATCGGCTCCGGAAAGTCCAGGGGTTCTCTCGGCAATAACCCGTAAATTGACGTCCTCTGCTAGTGGTTTCTTTTCAGCGTGAATACTAAGGATTCCCTCCCTTTCTTCTCTGTCGGGAAGATCGATTCTAACTCTTCTGTCAAACCTCCCAGGCCTTAACAAAGCTGGATCAAGGACATCAGGTCTGTTTGTGGCAGCCATAATAATAACCTTCTCGTTTGGTTCAAAGCCATCCATTTCAACCAAAATCTGGTTTAAGGTTTGCTCTCTTTCATCATTCCCTCCACCGACGCCCGTACCCCTAACTCGTCCAACCGCATCAATCTCATCAATAAAGATAATGGCTGGTGCTCCTTTCTTTGCCATCTTAAATAAATCCCTAACTCGACTTGCTCCGACACCAACAAACATTTCAACAAACTCCGAACCAGAAATTGTAAAGAATGGTACTCCTGCTTCTCCGGCAACGGCACGAGCCAAAAGTGTTTTTCCCGTTCCGGGTGCACCCATTAAAATAACTCCCTTTGGAATTCTCGCTCCAATATCTAAAAACTTTTTGGGATTTTTCAAAAACTCAACAATTTCAAACAATTCTTCTTTGGCTTCTCTTGCCCCGGCAACATTTCGAAATGTAATTCTCTGACTTTTGTCTTTCGGGTCAATAAAACGTGCTTTTGACTGCCCAAAAGTGAACGCCTGCATACCTGCTCCTTTAACTTGTCGAGATAAATACCAAATGAAAAAGAGAATGAAAAAAACAGGAATAAGAAATGGAAGAATATTTAATAAATAGAAACCAAAACCACTTGGATTATCTATTTTTATTTCTACGCTTTCCAAAGCACTAAGCTCAACACCATAATTCGTAAGAGTATCTGTTATTGGTGTACTTACTTCTTTTTTGGTCTCTTTTTCCGATTCGTCTACATAAAGAATTTCAACACTATCTCCTTTGACTGTAATCTCATTAACTAATCCTTTTGAAACATCTTGGGCTAGCTGAGAAATAGCTATTTCCTCTGGCTTTTCTTCTCCGTTAAAAAAGAAAGAATAGACGGATAAAACTATTAAAAAGATTATAAGAGTACTTAATAGATTCATCCAAAAACCACCGCCTTTTGGTATTTTCAGCTGGGGTTTTTTTGAATTTTTTGGAGTTGTGTCTTTACTCCCCTTTCCGCCCATAACGGATAGAGATTATCACAAAAGCCCTTATTTTTGAAGCTTCAATCTGATAGTATCAAAGCAATGGCAACTTACTTAAAAAATAAAAAGGCCAGTTTTGATTATGAAATAGAAGAAAAACTCCAAGCTGGATTGGAGCTTTTTGGGCTTGAAGTAAAGAGTATTAGGCAAAACAAAGGCTCACTCGAAGGTGGCAGGGTTGTAGTTCGGGGGAATGAAGCTTATTTAGTCGGAGTAAATATTCCGCCATACCAACCAAACAACACTCCAAAGGATTATGACCCTGAAAGACCAAGGAAATTGTTATTAAGCAAAAAAGAGATAGCTCGTATTGGTGGAATTGAAAGTAAAAAAGGCTTGACAATAGTGCCTATTTCAGTGTACAATGCTGGCAGGAATTTAAAACTGGAGATAGGGATTGCTCGCGGAAAGAAAAAATACGACAAAAGAGAATCTATTAAAAAGAAGGATACAAAAAGAGATGTAGAGCGCGAAGCAAAACATAGAATCCGGTAAGTCCCTTGCTGAATTTAATCTTTGATTAAATTCAGCAAGGGGGTGATCGGCTTTGACAATGAAATACTCTTTAAAATGTGCAAAGTAGAGTTTCTGTAACTCTTAAAAAAGCAGAAAAATTTTAAGTGCAAACTTAAAATCTAAGCTAGGGAGTTTCTCCTTGGCTCCAGCTTTCGCTCTAGCTTAAGTTGGCGTCTCTTCTAGTGAATTCTGGTAGCTGGATTGAGGTGTTATATCACCAGAATGGAATGTAAGATCTCCGCCGATTGCATTCGAGACAAAGGTGGATAGAGGGAATTAGGTTTTGTCTACTTATACTAATTCTTTTGAACAAATAAAGTAGACTAGACTTTGTAGATCAGTTTAAGGAACTTCAATGGACTGCGGTTCGATTCCGCACACTTCCAATTTATTCGTTTAGTTTACGTAGCTTAATTCTTAATCATTTTTCACCGACTCCCAAGCAACTTCAAAAAGAGCTCTTTGAACATTTGCTAAAGCCTGGTTTTCAATAATTACAGAGTTCTGGTCAGAATCAGATGATATAAAAGCTACACGGTCTGCATAAACAAAGATATGACCTTGGATAACACCAACTTTTTTTGCTAATTCATCTGAGATAAATCTAATCTCTCGTAGTTCTTCTTTTTCAATTG
>PBQF01000071.1 GCA_002724975.1 Parcubacteria group bacterium | reverse complement strand
TTTTAATATTATTTTTTTCTAAAGCCAGTATTAATGTTTTTGGACACAAAATATCATAATCAAGTAAAACTATTTTTAAATTTTTAAATTTACTTATAGCCTCACAATATTTAACATATTTATTATATTGCTGAATAAATAGTATCCAAACAAGGAATGTTTGCCACCCTCTGACTAAATAGAAGGTTTTTATGCTGGCAAATAAAGTCTGAAAAAAAAATTTAACGTTATTTGTTTTCATTTTATTAAGACAGATCCAATAAATATCTTTATCTGGGCTTGGATAATTAGAGTAATCTAAATGTAAAATATTATATTTATTAAAACACGAATCCTTATTATCTGAATAGTAAAGTGACTTTTCATATAATTTTGTGCCATACAATAAACCTTTGTGTGGGATAAATGCTACTGTTCTCTTAGTTAATTCATTTAAATCTTTATCATTAATAACTTCTTTTTTTTGCAATTGTTTATTTTTCTTCTTAAATATTGAAAATGGCTTTAAAATAGTTAATGAAATAATTCTTGTTAAATATTTTACAATATCTATAGGAAGTATAATTTTAAATATATTTTGCCCTATATCAGTATTGTAAAAACATCTAAATTTAAAACTTATATATATTATTTTTTTTTCAGGATATAAGGCAGACCATATTCCAAGTTTACCAGAAATTTTCATTTGTTGAAAAAAAATAAAATCTTGCAATAAAATTCTTAGCTTTTTTGTTTTTTCTTTCTTAATTGAAAATAAATTGCAGTATTTTTTTAAAATTGAATTGGGGGCTAATTTTATATTTTTTTTGTACGCAATTTCACCGGGATCTTCTTCACATAATGAAAAGGGTGCATCCTGTGAAATTTTTTTCTCAAATTCCATAGGTAGCGGAAAAATATTAATTTTTTTCAATTTAAGTGCTATTTCATTCCTTTTGATTTCATTTTTATCGTCTATATAAATATAATAAACATTAAGTTTTAAATATTTCAATAATTTAATTACTGGTAAGGTCCAATAGGTAATGTGGCCAAAAATAATGTCCATAATTTAATTTATAAAATAAAGAAATTTAGTTTCTTTTAATTTAACTTTATTATTAAATACCATTCCAAATTTTTTAGATTGGTGATCCATTACTTTAAATTTTTTTTTACTTAATATTTTCCAGTGAAACTTTTTATAATAATTAATTGTTTTTTTTGAACAAATTAAAAAGGAATGTAGTTTTTGATTGATTATTCTTTTTGAATTAAAAGTCATCAATATTTTGCTATAATTTTTATTTCTAAATTTTTTACTTATTATTAAAGTATCAAAATAAAGATAATTAATTTTTCTTGTATTATTTTTTTTTTTAATAATTGCTATTCTTTTTCTTAATAGAGTGTATCCAATTAATCTTTTGTTTAAAAAAAATAGATTATGAATATCATTTTTTTTTATATTTTTCTTAAACCAATTTAAATTAGAATTTACTCCATATCGCCAATTTTCATTTTTTAACTTGCATATCTTTAAAATATTTTTTTTCGATAATTTGTATAATTTTAAGGATAATAGATATATTTTTTCCGACATTATTTGTTTTTAATATTTGGACTTTATTTAAAGAACTCTGCTTAAAATTTCAGCTCGTTTCCAATCATCTAAGGTATCTATATCTTGATATCGCCACTTTGGGACAACGACAATGTCAGAATTTTTAGCAAATATGACTTTTTTTTGTAACCAAGCCCTTTTTTTTCCCCAGTAAAATTGACCTGCATCACACAGAATTTCATCTAAATCTTGTGATCTTTTTTTGTAATTTTTGTAAAATATCATTTTAACACCAGATTTTTTTGTAAAGGTAAATGATCTAAAATATGGAAAATGATAAGGAGTAGCGGCAAATACATAGTCAAATTTTTTTGATTTTATTTTTTTATAACCTTTTTTTAAGTCATCAATTTTTAGAAAAGGATTGGGTGCATAAACACAACAAACATAATCGAATTGATAACCTTTTTTCATTAAAAATTTTATACAATGTGAAATTACTGAGGTACCCGAAGCATATCCGTTTGATAATATTTTTGGCCTTTTAAATGGAACTTTGGCTCCATATTTTTTTGCAATTTTTGAAATTTTGTTACTATTGGTTGAAACAATAATTTTATCAAATATTTTACTTTTTTTAAGTTTTTTTATTGTATTTATTATTATAGGAACGCCATTAAAAGCTTTATAATTTTTTCCTGGTATTCTTTTGCTACCTTCTCTTGCTGGTATAACGGCTATTACTTTTTTTGTTATCATTTATAGAATTATTTAAAAAATTTTTCTTCTTTTAAAAATTCTAGCGCTAATTTCTTCGGGTCTAACACCAAATTTCGGTTTATTTAAAATCACACTAATTTTGTCAACTTCCTTTCTAAGAGTTTTTAATTGTTTTCCTGTTATTGATACTTTTGAATCAACACATTTATGCGCATGATTTATTTTTATATGTTTTTCGATTATTTTAGCACCTAGTAATGTTCCGTAAATTGGAATTTTTATTTCATTAGTGTGATCTGAAATTCCTATAGGACATTTAAATTTTTTTTGTAAAAACAAAATATTTGAAAGGTACGAATTTTTTTCATCATTTGGATACGAAGAAATACAGTGCAGTATTACTAAATTTATACCTTTGGCATAAAACATTTTATGAATTTTTTTAATTTCATTGAGTGAAGCCATTCCAATTGATGCTATAGTAGGTTTTTTGGTTTTAATTATTTTATTTACTAATTGATAGTTTGAAATATCAAAAGATGCAATTTTATAAAAAGGAACCTTAAGATATTCCAAAAAATCAACTGATTCTTCGTCAAAGGGCGTTGAAAAAAAGGTTATTTTCTTTCGCTTACAATAATTGTTAATTTTTTCAAAATCGTCAAAAGATAATTCACATTTTTCTAAAATTTTAGAAATCTTTTTGCTTATGTTTCCAATTCTTTTTTTTGTATCGTATGTCTGGAACTTGATCGCATCTGCACCATTTTTTTTGGCAATATCAACAAGATCATAAGCAGTTTTGAGATTTCCATTATGATTTATGCCAGCCTCGGCAATAATATAAGGTTTATTAAATCTGGAAAAAATATTTTTTACCATGACGATAAACCGCCATCTATAATTATATTTTGGCCACTAACATAGCTAGACCGGTCGCTCGCCAAAAATAAAATTCCCGTAAATAAATTTTTAACATTGCCCATTCTATCTAAGGGAACTCTTTTAGAATACCTTTTAACAAATTTTTTATTTTGAGGTTTTTGATTATTAAATATTCCACCAGGAGATAAACAATTTACATTAATGTTATATTTCGAAAGCATCACTGAGTAATATTTTGTTAATTGAATAACCGCAGCTTTCGACGCTCCATATATTTCTGAACTAAATCGATCTTTGTTTCCGTATATTCTAAAATCTGGACTTAAAAAACCATAGATTGAACCAAAATTAATTATACTGCATTTTTTTAAACTGTTCTTTTTATGAATATTTACATAAGAATTTATAACATTTAAAAGACCTTTTATATTTGTATTAATCGTTTTATCTAATTCAGAATTCGTTCTCTTGTCATATTTAGAAAATATCGATACAGCAGCAGTATTTACAATTACATCGATTCTGTTATTTTTTTTAACTATTCTGCTAATTTTTCTCCTAACTTCAGACTTATTCCTAATATCTGCTTTAATAAATTCATAATCATCATGCTTAATCTTATTTTTTATTTTATCGAAACCATACACTTTTGAACCCAAGCTCAAAAATAATTTTACAATTGATGACCCAATTTGACCACTGGAGCCCGTAATTAATATTATCTTTTTATTAAAATTAAAAAGAGATTTAATATTTAGATTTTTCATACAAGCTAAAAATTAGTTTTGAAGTTTTTCTTAATTTTGAAAGGTCGATAATCTTTTTTTGAATATTGGCCAATTTTTTTTCTTTCATTTTACTTTTATAAATTTTCAAAAATAATTTTCTAAATTTATTTTTAAAATTTTTATCTTCTATTTTTATTAAATTAATTGCTTTTTTTGCATAAACTCTTTTAGCATTTATTTCTTGATGTTTGTATTGTGGAATGCAAAGAATTTTTTTATTAAGATATAAAGCATCAAATAAACCCATTCCGCCAGCAGTAATAGCAATATTAGACGATCTAATAGTAGATAAGTAGTTTTTATGGTTAAAAAAAAATATATTATTTTTTGAGGAAATTTCTTTAATTTTTTTTTTTAAATTATTTTGAACAAACATATTTATTTTATAAGGTATGGTGTTTAATATTTTAATTACATTAATTGTAATATTTTTTTTATCATAGCCACCAAAAAAGAGGAAAATATTATTTTTAGATACTCTAAATTTTTTCTTTATAAATAATGTTGGAAGAATGAGATAATTAAAACCAATATAGGAATTTTTAAATTTTACAACATTTTGAATTAATGGATTAAGGCTTAAATCAAAGTATCGCCTAATTTTAGAAGAGTCATCGATGATAACTTTTTTTTTAAAACTATTTTTAATTAAATTAAAAAAATCTAAATTTGATTTTCCTAATCTATCTAAAATTAATAATTTTGAAGGATGTTTCAACAAATAATTTGCTTCTTCAATACTGTTGGGCTTCAATTTGCTGTCCTTAATTTTAATTACTTTAAATTTGTAAAAGCTTAATATTTTTAGACTTTTTTTATAGTGATTTTTTGATTTTACTAAAAAAGCTATATCTTTATTTTTTAATCTAAATTTCCCTTTTAATAGCTGGGCAATAACTAAGCATCGGTATAGATGGCCAGTTCCTATTTCTGGAATATCAGCAGCATCACATCTGAAAAGAACTTTATGTTTGAAAAAACTCACAAACCTTATCGCAAATATAATTTATCTTCTTTTTTGTTAATGTGGGTTGCATTGGAAGACTAACAATATTGTCGCCAACTTGCTTTGCATTTTTACAAGTATTTTTATTCCAGCCTAAATTTTTTTTGTAATAAGACATATCTGTAACACATCTATAATTTACGCCAGTACCAATATTATTTTTCTTTAAAAACTCAATTAAATTATCTCTTTTTTTCTTGGATCTTTTATTATTGATTCTTATTGTAAATAAATGATGAGCATGTTTTACAGGATAGGAATCAATTTTTTGAAATAAGACAGGTAAATGTTTGAGTCTTTTGATGTAAAATCTATAATTTTTTCTTCTGTTTCTCCAGCTTTTTTCTATTTTAGATAATTGAACAATTCCCATAGCAGCATTTAAATCAATCATATTATACTTAAGACCAACCTCGACTACATCGTAGTGTTCAAATTTTGTCCTCTTTGGATTTACACTCTCGGGTAAGTATCTTTTCCATGCATCCTTCGATAGACCATGAAGTCTCGTTACATGAATTTTTGATGATATATTTAAATTATTTGTTAAAAGCATGCCACCTTCTCCTGTAGTTAAATTTTTATTTGCATAAAAGCTAAAACAGCCAACTGATCCAAAATTACCTACATGTTTGCCATAATATTTGCTTTCAATTGCATGCGCGCAATCTTCTATTATTTTTAGTTTATATTTTTTTGCCAAATTAATTATTGGGTATAAATTGCAAGGCAATCCTCCAAAGTGCACAAGGACAATAGCCTTGGTTTTTTTTGTAACTTTCTTTTTTATTTTTTCCTCATCAATATTTAAAGTGCTGGGATTAATATCCACCAAAACAGGTTTCGCACCAACAAGCAAAATAGAATTAATTGTTGAACAAAAAGTAAGTGGTGTTGTAATTACTTCATCACCAGATTTTATATTCATTGCCATTAAAGATAGATGAAGGCCAGCAGTACAAGAATTTATTGCCAAACAGTATTTAGATTTTTTATATTGTTTAAATTTTTTTTCAAATCTTTGGGTTACTGGGCCACTCCCAATCCATCTAGATTTTATAACTTTTATAACTGAGTTTATTTCTTCATTTCCTATTGTTGGTTCACCATAAGTTATATATTTTTTTATTTTCATAATTTTAAACTTATTTTTTGATTTTTAATGCTAATTTTAGAGATTCAAAAGCATTTTTTTCATTATATTGGTTTGGAATTTTTTTCTTATTTTTTAAAAAATTTAGAAATAATTTTAATTCATCAATATACATTAAATTTTTATTTTTTATAAAATTAAAAGTTTTAGTTTTTCCTTTTTTTATTATTTTTAAAAAGTAATTATTAAAATCTAAATAAATTTCTCCATCATCACCTATTATTTTAATATATCTTTCCTTGTTTATCTGAAAGAAATCTAAAATTATTAAAGAAACTAATTTTTTTGTGTTAAAACTATTAGTAAATATAGAGGATGAAAAATCTTCTACATTTATTTTAAGCATAGAGAGTCTATCACTATGTGATGTTATAAGTTTAGTATTGCTAAACAAGTTTAACATCATATCTATCTCATGAATATTTGTTAGACATACTCCTCCACCCAATTTTTTTCTAGCTGCATAACTTATCTTATAATTTTCATAACTATGATTATCTTGTATATTTTCACTACATTTAAAAATTGTATAATTAATTTTTTTGAAAATTTTTTCTCTTAAAAGATTTTTTAACTTTATATAACAAGGATGAAATCTCATATTGTATCCAACAAAAATTTGTATTTTATTTCTTTTTATAAAATTTATAAAAAGTTTCTTTTTTTTAAGAGATGCATCAATTGGTTTCTCTATAAAAATATAAGATTTTTCTATTCCCTTTAATTTTAAAACCGTATCTAAATGCAAGCTGGATGGACTTGTTATAAAAATCAAATCAATATTATATTTTTTAAGAGATTTAAGATTATGGATCAAAGAAACTTTAAATTTTTTTTCAATAGTTCCCTTTATTTTATCTCCTTTATTATTTAAAAGGGGTACATGCTTAGTTTTTCGATAAGCATAGAATTTTACTTTATTGCCTAATAACCTTTTTAAATTTCTCAAATGTCTTTGACCAATTGATCCAAGACCAAAAAATAAAATATTAATATCTTTGCTCACCATTTAAAAATAATTTGTTTGAAATTTTTTGAAATTTTTAAGTTATCTAACTGTACCTTCTTGTGTAGCGTAACTTAATGTTTCTCGGTTAGTAGTGTTTCTATCAACTATATCTTTTCTATTTCTATTATTCTGATGTTTTGAGTGTTTATCAAAACCTCCTGTTTTCAGTAATTTTCCTTTATCAAGAGCACTGCCAAAAGTTCTGTTCAATTTTTCCAGCCATTGAACTGTTTCGTTTTTAAGCTGTTCTTCTGTCATTTTGGTTAAGTTAAGAGAAAAGTCTTGTCTTTCAGTTATTTGAGTTAAATATTTATTTATATCCTTAATGTACCCATTATCTACTGCATACTTAAACATTCCTGTTTCTGGAAGTGGTAATAAAAAACCAGCACTTGGATAAACTCTTAATTTTTCTAGCTGTGTCATAGTTTCTTTTATTGTTTCAGAAGTTTCTTGTGGATACCCTATAACCAAACTAGTGTTAATAACCAAACCTGCTTCTCTGCATATTTCTACTTGCTCCTTAAAATATTTCGATTTAACTTTTTTATTCATAGCTTCTAATATTTTGTCGCTTCCAGATTCAAGTGAAAACACTGCTGAGACACAACCGGCTTTTACAAATTTTTTAGCCAAGTTCAATCTTTCCTCTCTAGGTATAGGTTTTCCTTTTGTATCGATATCTCTACCCATAAGATCTGCTCTTATAGAGCATGTCCAGTGTATTTTTAAATCTTCTTTTATAAGTTCATCTAAAAATTTGCTTGCTGGTCCAATTTTATGAAATGATAGTTCGTCCCAAAAATTGAAAAAATTGACGCCATATTTTTTTATATTTTGTTTCATTTCAGCCAACACATTTTCTGCGGATCTATGGCGATAAGGATCATGCCAAAATACATAATGACAGAAAGTGCACTTGAAAACACACCCTCTTGCTATATTTATTGGCATTGGCACAACTTCATTAGGTTTATAAAACCAAGAGTGTGTAGCTCCATGCCTTTTGCCACTTTCTAAATAGGTCTTAACATCAAACATGTCCCAATCTGGAAAAGGGAAATCATCAATATTTTTTACTGCTTTTCTTTTTCCGTTATTAACAATTAAATTATTTTTTGATCTGTATATAATTCCTGGAATTCCATCGCCTTTTATTGTCGCTGGATACCATTTATTCATGTGTGGTATTTGAACGTGTGGTTCTATAATTTTTCCAAATGATTTTTTATTTTTGATTGCATCAAATACTTCTTTTGTAGAAAGTTCAGCTTCACCATATATAACTATATCTACTTTTGTGGTTTGAAATAAAACCTCAGGTATACTACCACCTACTGAATTACCAACTATGACTATCGCTTCGGGTTGATGCTTCTTAATAGTGTTAATGCACCATTTCATCCATCTATAATGAGTTACTATGCTACCCGTACAGATCACATCATGTTTTTTTTCTATGAAATACTTTTCAATATATTCATCATCATAACCGCCAGCATCTATATCTAAAAGGTCAAACTTGTAACCAAATTGCTTCACATATGTCATGACATAAGCAAGACCTACAGGAAGAAACAGGTGTCCTTTTTTTCCGCCTCTTAAACTGGGATTTATAAAAAGTATTTTCATTTTTTTACTATTTTAGACGATTTTTGTTTTGATTCCCAGTTATCGAAATTTAATATTTCCTCTGGCAATCCTTGTTTTATGATTTTGCCTTTATCAACACAAAATATTTTATCACAGTTTTTAACGGTAGATAAGCGATGTGTAATTATTATCAGTGTTTTTTTTCTCTTTAAAAAACTAATAGATTCCACAATTGCTTTTTCTGTCGATTGATCTAATGAACTTGTTGCCTCATCTAATATTAAAATCTCTGGATCGCGATAAAGAGCTCTGGCGATTCCTATTCTTTGTTGTTGTCCTCCAGAAAGTCTAATTCCTTTTTCTCCAACGATTGTTTCTAATCCATTAGGAAGACTATCTAAAAACTGACTTAAGCTTGCTTTCTCTACAGCTTGCTGTACTAAATTATTATCAATATTATCTTCTAACAGACCAAAAGCTATATT
>PBQF01000070.1 GCA_002724975.1 Parcubacteria group bacterium | reverse complement strand
TATGCCTATAACAAAACATGTGGGAATCCCTACGTAATAATCAACAACTCTTATAATTCTGATCACCATAATGCTTATCTTTTATGAAAACCGCTTGCTTACAAGGTCTGTCTCATATTCATTGCAGTTCTCACAAATAGGTGGAAACTTACCTTTAATATGAGCCCTCCTGTACTCCCTCATTTTCTTACCGTTCCAAATCTCGGCAAGTGTCTGCCTTCTTGCATCTCCAACAATACCCTCACCTTCAAAATCAGCACAGCATATAGAAACGCGGCCATCTGCAAGAACCACAATAATACCTCTCCAAAGCTCGCGGCAACTTCTCGTTCTCTTACCCGGAACAAACCTCGGGATAAGCTGTACTCTATCCGCAACAGACCTCCACTCATCGTAAAGCGTACTTACATCATTTTCTGTCTCATTGAATACGACCATTGAAATGTCTATCTCGAGATTACTGTTCACGTCATCCCTGACTTCCTTAAGATTTAAGACCTTCTCCCTGAGTTTATAATAGTCAAAACCTCTGATCTCCGTATGCGTTTCACCAATACCGTCAATGGAAATTGTAATACGCTCTGCACCACTCTCGACAACCTTTCTGCAGATTTCATCATTTAACAGGGTACCATTGGTGGTAAACATGATACGGACACCTTTAGAATTAGCATATTTAACCATCTTAAAAAAATCCTTATGCATGAGCGGTTCACCCCACTGAAACGGAAGTACAAATTCTACGCCGGGATTCTTATCTACTATCTCTTTGAATAAGGAAAAATCCATATATTGTGTTTTTCTCCTCATTCCACGATTAACTGGACACATTTTACAGCGCAGGTTACAGGCATTTGTTATCTCTATGTTGTAGGCATTCAGTTTTGCACCATAAGTAACACCAATAACATAAAATAATTCGTTGGCAATACCGTAAAATATCTGCCTGAACGTTGGGTATTTGATGTGAAGAAGGTGTGTCAGCTCCGGTTTGCGCAGATAGAACCTTGCTACAAGGTTTATCAGACTCCACGTAACATTCCTCTCCAGTTGACTTAAAAAGCCCATCTGCCTGTTTTTGAATGTTCTTTATTTTTCACAACTGCCCGGCCTATTAATTATCCATTGCCGAAGGAACTGTCAAGATCGAGGCAATGTCTTTAGATGCTTCTTTATCCATACCATTAAGACAATAATTAGCAGCTGCCCTCCAGCACTCAATGTGCCTTCTGGCTAATCCATTAAGTATGCTATCCAATACATCAGCAAGTTTATCTTGCGTAGTGCCGTCATAAAATATGTTCACAGTTTCATACTTATCCATTGTATATTCATCGGTGAGAATAACTGGCTTTTGATACGCCAGGCCGTCTATGGCAAATGTAGATCTATAGATAATTAATATATCTACACCCTTTGCAAGGGACAAAGAATCATAGTCCTTTATAACCCTTATCTTGTTTAAATTTAACCTATTGAGTAATTTATGCACCTGCAGTTCGATATTATCCCCAGGATGCAATTTGATTATTGTTTGAACACCCATAATTTTATCTACTGCAGTCAAGATTTCTTCCAGCTTGCTCCAGGCAATATGCTTCCATATGTTTCTTCCTGTTTTTAATGGACAGGTAGCAATTAGAACAATCGGTTTGGATAGTGAGAGTTTTAAATCTCTGCAGATTCTTTTTTTTACTAATGCAGAGGAAGTGTTCAAATACTTATCATATTTCGAGCATCCAGTGATGAGAATCTTACCTTCTTCTAAGCCCCACTCATTCAGTAGTTTCTTTTGCGCCTTGCCCCACACAAACATATAATCAGCAGACAAAGGCAAGACTCCTATTTTATGAAATGGATCTCCATGGCCATTTACGTATGATTTGCATTTATATTGACTTGCAACCTGAACCAGCAAATTGTTAAGTTTGCTCCTGTCCTCATCAACCAGCAAAGAGCTTATCCTATATTTTTTAAACAATACGTGCGCTTGTAGAATAGATTCCAGACTATGCCGTAATTCTTTTCTCCAAACAGCTGTTAAATACTTTTTTATATATGGAGTAAAATCACCTGAGCCAATGATTATTCTTTCTGTAGAGCTATTCAACCTGTCTGTAAAATTATTTACCTGTTCTCCTATATTTTTCTTCTGGCCTACTGAAACTTTAAAGTCCGAAAGCAATTTTAAATTTACGCCATTTTTCATTATATATGGCATAAAGCGTAAGGGTATTTTCTCTCTTAAGAACATTACATCTCTGCCGTTAAGACTTTCGAAAAGAACAGGTATTTTATTTAGATCAGAGAAAATTAGAATATTACTCTTTCCACTTCGGCGTAAATTATTTAGCATATTTCTTGCTAAATCTGATATCCTTATCAGGTAGGATTGTCCTCCCCTAAAACTAACGGCCCTTAGATTCTCTTTCTGATTTTGTACAAAATACTTTAACGATATTCCGGACGGGATAAAATCTGAAATAAAGAAATCCAGGTTAGGATGCTTTATACCATCCCCTCTATCATTCTTAATTATCCATAATTCTGTAGGAGATTCTCTTTCTATTACTTTACGTACGACATATTCTTTCTGGCATACATTCATAAAGAAATCAAACAGCTCTTTGCCATATGCCTTTAAAATGTCTGTACCTGAATAAATGAAGCTATTCTTATTGCTTAGCTGGTCTATCCATAAATATAAATTAGAATAAACCGTATCATAAATCTCATTGAAATCATTCAAATTAAGGTAATCGCTCACATTTACATAACTGTCTTCCGAAAAACTGATAACCTTATCAAATTCAGACGACTTAATTTTTGAACCTTCTTCAATTAATGCAATTCGCATGTGAGGCTTTTACACAATTATATTCTTGCAAAGAAATAGCTATAACATTTATAGCCATTCCATCTAAAATCAGGACCTGTACATCTTAAGTGGCATCAACTATCAAGTTTATTCAGGTATTCCCGTACCCTATAGATTTATAAGTATAGCGACTCTTAGATTTACTTATCGCACTCTTTGTCTTTGATGCGATTTTAATTAGATTACAACATAATTCATCAATGTGGCCAATGCGTACAGTATTGCTGCCATCAGATATTGACTGCACCAATGGACTTACTACAAACACATTATGCCTGAGAAATGACATAAACATCCTTGTCGAAAGTTGACTACCAGTGAGTTTGTCCTCAATGCTATATACCCCAAACGGAATATCACTCATAATAAAATTGCTTCTTCTTATGAACCGTGTACGCTCAAGAAACAGCTGGTATTTTCCGATCTTATCATTACCTTTGCGTGATATAAGTATCAAACCATTGATACCTCCAAACAGTTCTCTTATCTCTGACATATCATCCTTGATAATACATCCGTAATCAGTTTCCAGTGTATGAGGACATTTTGCACAAGCTAAACATGGCTTTATCTTCAGTCTATCTATGTCTATCAATTTGGTTTCTACTCCACTCTTTTGAATATTCAATATCAAATCCTGAATTCGCATGTCACCTTTTTTATTAAATCCGGAATACAGAATGCCTATTGTCAATTCCTTTTTGGATGTTGCTTTGGAAGATATTATTTCAAAATATCTTTTTACTCTCTTCCCTACCCCCATTGATGTATCTATACCAAAATTATCGTCCTGGATTTTCCCAATGTCTCCCGCCCATCCGGTACCACCAAATTGAGAAGTAGGGGGTCCATTACCGACAACATTAAATCCTAAATTGAGAGCATCGAGGAGTCCGAATACTAACGTTGTCTCCTGCCCCCCGTTCCTTTTTGCACCAGCTGTTACCATTCCAAATATTTTGTTTTTGGTATCAATCTTATTAGTTCTGATATGCTCGATAAGCTTCTCAAACCAGGAAGACCTGTCCCCGAAATACACCGGTGTTCCAAGGATAATTCCTGAACAGCGATCTAATTCTTTTGTAAGTTCCTGCTTCGAAATCTTTGTAGACTTAAAAACATCTTTTAAATTAATCACATTAATATCTATATCTTTTGATCTGGCCCCAAAAAGCGAAGCCAGTAAAAGACCCTCCGTGTTGCTTATTTTTTTCTCACTCCCAAGTTCATATATAAGTTCGTACATCGTTTGATAATCAGACATCCTGTTCAATGCCTCCAGGTAACCTTGAGTAGAAAGCTTCGCTCTTGTACTGGTACTTATTCCCAATAATAAATTATTGCCCTTTTTCATAGGTATAGTTCCTTTTTACTGACAGTATATTTCGCCAACACAGATTCATTAATAAGATCAGCTATATTCTGATCTTTGTATATTGCCATCCCTCTATCTTCTGTTATGTCATTAATTACCGGCATATCAACCTTGAGATAGCCATTCATCTCCCCTGCTAATTTTAGCTCAGATGTTTTATCCCACAATTTAGACTCTAAAAAACATCCAAGTGCAGTAGAAACTCCATTTCCTATTATTACTTTCAATTCATTTTCCAAAGCCAAACTTATTAATCTCTCTGTTTTCTTATAACTACCGCACTTGAACAGTTTAAGCTTTATATAACTAAAACATTCTGCTTCTACAGCCTTTATTATATCTTCCTCTGTCAGTATTGACTCATCCAACATTATAGGAATATCCGTATGTTGTGATAACCTCCTGGTACCGCTCCATTCTTGCACTTTTAATGGTTGCTCTATCAATTCAACCTTTTTACTATTACACAAACCGTCTACAAATTTTACAGCATCAGTAAAACTATATCCCTGATTAGCATCAAACCTGACTTTAGCACCATCTGGAAGAGCATAAAGAATGTGACTGGCTCTCTCTAGATCATCTGCAACATTCCCTCCTATTTTGTACTTTAAAGTATGATTCCCATTCTTAAATGCCGTCGCAACTTCGTCTCTTATTGTATCCCTGCTCTTTGATTTAATGAGAGATACCAGTGGAACTTTCTTAGTCTGCCCAGTCCATGTAATTTCTCCTGAAAGCATTTCAATGGCAAGCATAGGTGCTGATCTAGAAAACCCATCTTTAAACCCAATAATCCTTTTTGCATCTTCCAGGTTTTTACCTATAATTTCACGGGATAAAATTTCAGCATTACTGTATACAGAAAATTTGGAATCTGATGTATAACCAGGAAGCGGTGTGGATTCTCCCCATCCAACTTTATCACCTGCTATAATTTTTACAAATATCGATTCCAGGTCACTTACTGTACTGAATGATAGCTCGTATGGTTGTTTGAGGGGTACAGAAGTTAAATATATACTGATCCTATCTATATTCATTAAACAGTAGCGATATCACCTAATGCTAAGCCTTGTTCTAGTTCAGAAAAATAGCACCATGTCATTAAACGCCTGTTGTCTTTCCAGTCGACTATTCTTGAAGGACGAGTCCTCTCAAGATCCATACCATTGTCCATTTTAGAAAATTCCCATTTTCGTGCTTTAGGTGCAAGGCTCCCAACTATAATATAACTCTCCTTTTTTGTGTCTTGAATGATACCGGTCCCATTTACTGATATATATGTACCCACCTTGCCTGATAGCCACGGTGAAATTGTAATGGTAGTCTTATAAGTTCCTGGTTGAGTATCCATTATAAATTCACACGGTTTATCCCCATATATAAAACTTGAAGTTATTTCATCTCCCATCATCCTTTTCATTGAAACGACGCTCCTCGATAATCCAAAACCTTTATCTATCGAATAAATACAATCAGGAGTAACAGACACATAATCTTTGATACCCGCTATCTCATTTCCACAAAATCTGTAATTTTTTTGACTTCCACTCTCTAGATTTTTCATTTGGATTGCATTAATAGTCCAGTTATAATTTCCCGCAGTTTTATCAGATTCAACCCTGAAAATAGCCCTATTGTCACTCAATTCCACTGTGTTTGAAAATGTTTGTGGCTGCCAATGATCTGTCTGCAAAGTAATCCAGTGATAACCAGAGCTATCAATACTAACTTTTGGTCTATCTAGATTATCTTCGATATCAAGATTGAGTTCTTGCCTTTCCCAATTAATTGCATCTTCAGACTTTATCAGAAACACCTTTCTTCTTTTGTCTTCTACTGCAGAAAAGACGACCCATATTGTCCCGTCTTTATCGATTGCAATATCAGGCCTATTAATACTTTTATATCCTTTGATATCATTTATCTTAACCCAATGTATTCCATCTAAAGAATGTGCGATACCCAAAGCGCCTCCGTATCCTTTTGAATATACTAGATAAAAATCTCCAGAAAAAGTTCTGCAAATCGATGGGTACAACTGTTTCTCTTCATCCGGGAAAACGAGAAAAGGATCGAGCCATTGATCTAAACGTTTTCCCTTGGACAAAGCCCCCCAGATATAAGTAATACCACCGGTACCTTCAAATGGGCAAACACCAGGACTTCTCCATGAGTGCCAATAAACAGCGGTCCTTCCATCCTCAAGCTTTATAACGCAAGGGGCATTATTGTAACTTATACCACCAGATATTCGGCAAGGATCCATCCATTCTTCGAGACTTTCCATACAAGAAATATATATATCCGATTGTTCAGGAGAGGTCGCTGAAGAATATTGATACCATGACAAAATCATCCTATTGCTACCACTCTCTGCACACAAAAAAGGCCAAAATTGTATATTCTTATGGTTAACGACCTTAAGCTGATGTACTACTCTAAATCTATTATTGAAATCGTTAATTACTCTGTTCGTCATCTATATTTCTATTTTTCTGCACGCATCTTTTGAGATAATTATTTGTAGCTATAAAAAACTCATCCTTATTCACTCGTTCTACTTTTCGCTTAGTTCCTAGAAATGCTTTCAACTCTCGTTTAATCATATTAATTTCTACATCTTTTCCTGTCTCCTCTAGATAAACTAAGACTCCAGCGAAATTATATGTTCCTATTTCGTATAAATTTTCATACTCAGACATGACTTGTTTGGTATAACAAGATAGTTTTTCGTCTTTATTATTAATATATTTTAAAAATGGTTTAAGGGCCTCTTGCATCCCCGTAATAATAATTCTATCAACACCTTTTACGCCCCTAAGTTTTGCAATGTTTTCAAAGTTCTTCTTGCTTTTCGAATGTATCTCAAACACAAGGATGGTCTTATTTTCATATTGTTCTTGTACAGCAGATTTTGGAATAACCGTATCTTTATGTTCTCGAAGCAGTACGAACACATCACTATCTTCGCTTATAGCTTTGTAACTCTGTCCTATAGCGTCCATGACCGAGATATATGGAAAATCAATGCCGCTTTTTACTGCAAGCAAACCATAACCCCAAAAACGAGGATTAGCATCAAGAAAATAAGGAGTCCCATCTTCTGAAGATATTTTGTATTCTATACCAACTGGCCCATACCAGTTTCCTACCGCATCTATTATTTTCCTGCTATAAACCTTTAGTCTACTAAACCCTTTAATTGTCTCTCCACTAACGGCCGGTCCCCCAAAACTGTACAATGTTTTTATACTTCTGGACATAAACTCTGCCTTAATACCACCATCCCTGCCATACAGCAAGCCGCATAAGAACATGCTTCCGACATCTCCAGGTATATACTGCTGAATAATGTAATTATTAGCATCTTCCGAAAGCTGATAAAGCATAAGCTTAAAGCCTTTCCTGTCTTTTAACATAAAAGTCTCTTTTGCCCCATGACCAATACGCGGCTTCACAACCAGTGGAAAACTCATTTTTATCTTTTCATCAACAAAATCTTTTAAGATATATGTTCTTGGTACAGGTATATTCATTTTACCGGCTATATCTGTAATAATTTTCTTATCTGCAATTTTGATAACTTTTTTATACTCTACACACAATACAGCAACTGACATCTTCGAGAAATAATCTTTATACTTAGACAAGCCCAGGATTTCATCTTCTATACAAGGAATAATAACTTTTATTTTCTCTTTTATTACTATATCGCTTAATGCCTTTATATATTCGGCAGCATCTGCTCTCGGCAACACATATGAACCATTGATCTCGGAAGTGTTATATAGTATCGGTACCAAAGGGTCTGCATCAGCAACAAAAACTTTTATATTCTTTCGCTCAATAAGTGTCCTTGCAACATTCCTGCCGGGAGGGGCTCCAACATTTAAAACTAGTACATTTGTCATTTTATTCATAATAATAAATCAGCTTTGTGTATCTTATCACCTTTTTTTATATCTTTTTTTGCTTTAACTCCAACAATACAATCTATCTCTCCGGCTCCGACATTACTTTTTGGTCTTAATTCCAGGATGTTATTTTCCGTTATAAAATCACCTTTCTTAATGTTGCCATCGGCATAAATACCTCGCCTTGCTCTCTTCATTCTTGTTTTTTCAGTAGGATTGATTTTTTTTACAGATTTCCCCATGCTTTCTTCAACATTCCTGATTGACCTTACTAAATACTCCATTTCTTCAGGTTCCAGAGAATATGCATGGTCCGAACCTTTTTGCCTTCTATCCTCAGTAAAATGTTTTTCAATTACCTTCGCTCCCAGCACTGCAGCGGCAATACCAACTTCAATACCTGGAGAATGATCAGACAAACCGTAAAGCGTTGAAAACTTCTTACCCAGTTCAGGCATAAAACGAAGATTTATCTCTTTATAATCACAAGGATAATTAACCACAGCGTGCAGCAACACTACCATGTTATTCCGGGCCTTCCGGAAAATCTGCATAGCATTACTTATCTCATCCATTGATGAACCCCCAGTAGAAAGAATTACCGGTTTCCCTGTCTCTGCAACCCTACGGAGAAGCCTGACAAACGTAATATCACAGGACGCTATCTTATAACATGCCACCTTTAGCTTCTCAAGATAATCAACCATGGGAGTATCAAATGGAGTTGTCATAAACAAAACTCCTTTTTCCTCACAATAATCTTTAAGTATTTTATTCCACCCAAGTGGCATCTGGTTTTTCGTTATCAAATTATATCCATCCGAGTTATACTTTTTACTTATAAAATGATCAGCCCTGTAAGACTGAAATTTAACAGCGTCCACCCCACATGAGACTGCCAATCTAATAAGCTTTTTTGCCTGCAAAAGGTCTCCATTATGGTTTGCACCAATGTCAGCAATAACGAAAACATGGGCTCCGATACCGATATTCCGATTTCTTATTCGAAACTTATTATTCATAATATCTCATTAACAAAGACTTAAGACTATATCTGCCACTCTCTGCGGACCTTTGCCATCCACAAAACCTGCTGTTGTCTCTAAAATACGTTTCCTCTGTCCGGGATCTTTTATAATCTTTTCTATTGATTTCTTCTTTTGTGCTAAAAGCAACTTCTGGTCTTTTTCCAATGAGCGAACAACTTTTTTTCTAACAAGGGCATTTACATTACGCCTCTGATGTTTATGAACAGGCATCGCAAAAACAATACAACCTGCTGCTATTGCCTGATACATCATTGTCCCTCCACTTAGAAAAAACAGGCAACAGCCCTTCATCAATCGGGCAATATCTTCCGTGTCAAGATCATGATAAATCGAGATATTCTGATGACCCCTGTAGATTTTCTTCATCTGCGTCATATAATCTTTCTGAGCGCCTGTAAAAACAACATCTATTTCCTCACCGATAAATGAATTTAAAAAACCTACTACTCGTTGCAAAGAATCATAATCCATGTTACTCATGCAAACTCCTGCCGCCTTCTTTCTGCCTCGTTCAACTTCTTTTTTTGAAGCAATAAAACATTTATCCAACAGAAAGAACTTTTCTCCCAAATATAATTTGGTTTTCTTCTGCAAAACATACTCCAGTTGTTTTGCAAAACCATTACCGTTTGTAATAGCTTCAACATCAGGCCTTACAAGATAGTTTCTATCATCTATAAGACAAATAGGAATTCCTTGTTTCTTTATTTTTAAAATATAATTGTTAGTAAGACTGTAAGTATCAAATACCATCACTGAAGTTTTATGTTTTACAGCAATAGAATTGATCCTTTCAATCTCCTGCTTTTTTGTAAGATTATTATTAAGTGTTTCATAATTAAAGCCTTTTCTTTTTAACAATCGTTCCGACAATCCATCATATCTTCGAGTTACAAACAATACAGAATGTTTTTTCCTTAAGATTTCCTCTCCCAAACAAAAACAGCGTATTAGATGGCCAAACCCTATATCTTTACTCGCATCAACCCTGATCAATACTGTTTTACCTTTCCTACTTGATTCTATCTTGTTGCAAATCATAACTAATGGTTTTTCTGTATTACATGCTTATTGATCTCTAATAAATTATTTTCTGCTTCCAACAATCGAAAAACATCATCAAGACTTATTATCTCCGGATATTTATAAAGCTTACTATAAATCTTCTTGATAAAATGCAAATCTGCATTTTCATCAACAACAAATCTCAATGAAGGTCGCTGGAATTCATTCCGACCTTTAAGCCATCCATATTTAAATAAGGCTTTCTCTCTTTGTATAAATGAAGTAACATGTTCTCTATCACTGCGGCTTTGCGCCTCCTGATGTGCTCTTTCTAAGGCCTTAAAAGGGAACACTTCCGCACGGATTCCACGAGGCAATAATGAATAATTCCTGTCAGGATTAATGTAATCACAATTATCGTCTATTAGCAAATTAATAGCTTCATCAATACGATCAGGATCAATAAGAGGACTATCTGCAGTCACCCGCACAATAATATCTGCTGTATACTGCTTTGCCCCCATGTAAAATCTTGAAAGGACATCATCCTCATTACCTCTAAAAATGTTTATCCCCCATTTGACAGCCAGGTTTGCTATTATGGAGTCTTCTTTATTATTTGTTGTCGCAACTATAATAGAGTTAACATTTTTACAATGTCTAATCCGTTCTGTAACATGCCATAACATCGGCTTACCTGAAATATCCTTTAACACTTTTCCCGGAAGCCTATTTGATCCCATACGGGCTTGTACGATTGCAACAATGTTCATTTTCCTGTATATACTTTCTCAGCAACTTAAATATCACAGGCAATCCTTTACCTGTTTAACAATTATTCTTTACCTCATAAAACCCAATCATTTTCTTAAGACCTTCTTCTAAAGACACCTTGGGCTTATAACCAAGTTCCTTCTTTGCTTTCTCGACAGAAGGTATTCTTTGTATAATATCTCTATGTGAATCCCTATCTGAATCATCATAAGACACAAACTGAGGTTTTAAATTCTTATTGGATATCTTTATAATTTTACTAGCTAAATCCTTCATTGAAATAGGCTCAGAGTCGTTCCCTATGTTGAATATTTCTGACTCCGCAGGAGAGGAAAGGACATCTACAATCCCTCTAGCAGCATCTTCTACATAACAAAAACATCTAATCTGATCTCCTTCTCCATAAATATCAGGGTGTTTATCATTTACAATATTCTTAACAAATCTTGGCACTACAAACTCATCTCTCTGATCCTCTCCGTATACATTAAAGAATCGCACTATATTGTATTTCATTTTATACGTCTCAAGATATGCTTTCATAAATTCCTCACCTACTATTTTACTTGCCGCATAGTTAGATTTAGGATTAAGAAGGGCTTCTTCTATAATCGGCTGAACGGGCTGTTCTCCATAAACCTCAGACGAAGAAGCAAAAATAATTTTTTCAACTCTTTCTTTTACACATGTTTCTAACACATTAATAGTACCCTGAATATTAATTAACAAGCACTCCAACCTGTTAGTCTCGGTCCTATTTACTCCCAATGCTGCAGCCAAATGGATAACATGACTACATCCCTTCATTACATGTGATAATTTATAAGGGTCTAATATACTTCCAACATAATCACAATTAACTCCTTTAATATTTGACTTTACCAAATCAAATAGTCTCACTTGAATACCCCTACTTAACAACTCCTGAGCCACTTTCTTACCTATGAACCCTCCACCTCCTGTAACAAGAACTTCTCTCATAATATTACCCTCTCTTATCCTTCAACTTTTGATCATTTTTACTGCCTTTGGCAGTTCTACTTATCAATCTGTTTTACATTAAGCGATTTGCCACATACCAATTAAATTTCCCCTACTACACCATTACTATTTTCTCAAGATAATGCATTGAACCCATACCAGTTTGATCAATTACTACAGCTGTCCAATCCTCTTCTAACATATACTCTATCTCAATAACTCCCTTAGAGATTCTGTAAGAATATTTATTACTCTTTGTATATCCGCTTTTCTTAAAGATGGATGTAAAGGAAGAGAGAAAATGCGGCTATAACAATCTTCCGCCATATGACATGTTTTCTTCTTATAACCCAATTTCTTATAATAAGGATGCCAATATACAGGGATATAGTGAACCTGCACTCCAATCCTATTCTTAATTAAATAATTAAAAATATCCCTTCTCTTAACCTCAATACCATCCTCAGCTTTTAATTTAATAACATACAAATGCCAATTAGTTTTTGCATAAGAAGGTACAAAAGGCAGATCAACATAATCTTTCAAATCTTTAAAAGATTCATTATAAATATTAGCAATTCCTTCTCTTCGTTTTGTAAATATATCAAGTCTCTTTAACTGGCTTATTCCTAAAGCAGATTGAATATCTGTTAAACGATAATTATATCCTAAATATTGCATTTCGTGATACCATGGACCATTTGAGGGTTTATTATTAACAAACTTCTTGTGATCCTTTGTAAAACCATGATTACGTAACATAAGAAGTTTTTCATATAAATCCTTCCTATTAGTTAAGATTGCTCCACCCTCTCCTGTTGTGATTGATTTTACAGGATGAAAACTAAAAGTTGTCATATCAGAATGCTTACCGTTACCCACTTTGTACCATTTACCCTGATGTCTATATTCTGCACCTAAGGCTTGGCAGGCATCCTCTATTACAATTAATTTATTTTTCCTGGCAATCTTTGCTATTTCTATCATGTCACAAGGTAAACCCGCAAAATGAACTGGCATAATCGCTTTGGTCTTTCCGTTGATCTTCTTTATTATCTGCTGCAGATCTATATTGAGAGTCTCATAATCTATGTCTACAAACACAGGTTTTCCACCAGCATAAATAACAGAATTTGACGTGGCTGAGAATGTAATCGGAGTCGTTATTGCTTCATCATTTTTCTTAAAGCCAACAGCCAAACAGGCCAGATGCAGTGCTGCAGTCCCAGACGAAACTACTACCGCATATTTACTACCACAATATTCAGCTAAAGCATCCTCGAACTCTTTAGCCTTCGGACCTTGCATAATCCAATCTGATTTTAAGACTTTCACTACCTCATCAATATCTGCCTTATTTATACATTGCTTTCCGTAAGGTATAAATGTCTTCATCTCAAAATCTCCATATTTTTACAATTATAAAAGTCATTGATAATGGTAAATACTACAACATCGTATACACTGTTTAGTATCACTAGTTGTGCTATAGCAGTGTATACACTTAATTAATATTTAATGTCCATTCTGTGTTTTGATGATTTCTGCTTTATCCGGCAAAAAAAATATTGTGAAATCTGTAAACGATGTTATGAAACACATCAATACGGCTTTATTCTTTCATTTGCGCCATCTCATTACCAGCAAGTTTACATCCTGATAAACTCTAGTAAATTGTGAAGCAAAAACAATTTAAAGTAGCAGAAAAATACTGTAGAAATCCACAAAAGCAATAAAAGTTTTTTTAAAGAACTCATTTATATAAAAATATTTATCTAAAGCAAACTATGATCTTAATATCTCTTAAATTTCTTCAGGTTAGATACAAAGATCATAATCGGTACACAAATAAGAGTATAAAGACCTAATCTCAAACCATAATTAAAAGGCACCGGATCATAAACAAATTTTACAATGTGCTTACCCTTGGGAATAATGACGGCCCTCATAACAGTATTTGCCTTCATGATTTCTGTTTCCTCCAAATCAACAAAAGCCTTCCACCCAGGATAAAATGTATCACTGAGAACCAGGATCCCATTTGAGGAAGCAGTTATATTCAAGATAACCTTGTTTGGAGAATAATCCTTGATCTCAACACTTGCGTTATTATACTGTTCATCTGATCCGTTCCTAAACATGACAGGCTCTTTATCAAGCACCACAACATCCATTGGGTTATCTTCACTTCTCAAGTATTCCAGGGCCTCCTGCCCATCACTGATTACCTTGTAATCAGACAGGAAAAATGCACGAGGCAAAGACCCCTTGTTTCTATATACATTTACCTTCTCATCACTATATGCAAGTTCCACCCTTTTATCGTTAATCTCTTCATAAGTTATAATATACTTCACGTTTAAAAGACTCAGGAGATTAAGGTCTTTACTTAGTGAGTCTAAAGAAGGCTCTAAACGCCAGATAGAATCATCAACACCTCCCATCTCCATAAACTTATAATAATCATTCATAACCAGAGGGCTATATGCGCCCACATCAGATATTTGGTAATACATGTTATAATTAGGCAGAAACCTCGAATAATCATCCTGAAACTTATTTGGAATGAGGCCATAAACCCTGTGCAAACCGGTATCTCTTTGCAAATATTCTATTGCTCCAGGCGCTTTTAAAGATTCCTTAACAGGCGCCATATTTCCCCTGAAGCCTGTCCCAAACAGACTGAATACATACAAATCAATAATAACCAACGCTATACACGTAAACTGAAGGCCCCATAATGAAACCCATCTTCTTACGTATTTTATTACGAAAAATGAGATTATGAGGATTACTATTGATGATATGATAAATGGATTATAAATATATGTATTTGAAACCAATGACTGATGGACAGAATCAACTTTATCATAATATACATCAAGTGAGTGATGGTGGAAGGGTTTTCCATATATGTTCTTTTCTACATAATTCCGGCCAAAATTTATTAAAAACCCCTTGCCAAGAAACAGAATTATATTCGCAATAACTAAAGTTGTAACCGCACCTACAGAAACATAAAATATAATCTTTGTATATCTCGTATTTTGTCTCTCATCTGCAGAAGTCGAACAATACCTATCAAAGCCATAGCCTGCTAGGATGGTAAGGGAGAAAACTGTAAAGAACAGAAATTTTGCAGGAACCCTCAACCCATAAAACCCTATAGCCTTGATAATAAATGCATAAAGTGGACTATATTCCCCAAATGCCAGAATCAGTGAAAATAAGGTCAGGAAAATAAAGAACCAGGAAAACCGATCCTTTTTGTAGAAAACAACAACAAGAGAGAGAAAAAATGGTAGAATTCCAATATACAGTAACCCTCCCGAAGCAAAAGTACATCGCGGAAAGAGTAACTGTATCAACCCCAATGGGGTGTAAGAACCTAACATGCTGAACTCAATACCGAGGCCTTGGCGGCTTGAAAACTGACTTAACTCCACAGTAGCAAATAGTTGTGCCGCAGAAAGCCCAAACGCCACAAAGGCACCAATAAGGTAGAAGAAAGCGATACGTGTACTTTTCTTAAAACCTCTGTCTTTTAAATGATAAAAGCACAGATGTACAATAAAGTAAAGTGTCGAAAATATGATAGAATACAATGCGAACTGGAGATATCCTGCTAAAATCTGAACACTCACAACAATTCCTATAAGTATTCCATAAAGCATTTCCTCTTTCTTGAACAGTTTCTCCGTAAGGAAGAGTAAAAGTGGAAACCATACCAATACCTTCAATGACATTATGCTGTAAAAACATCCACCATAGGCACTGCCAAACAAAAAGGCAATAACAGTAATGGTAGCAGCGGTCTTACTCAT
>PBQF01000069.1 GCA_002724975.1 Parcubacteria group bacterium | reverse complement strand
TGGCAAGGAAGTATTGTTTCATGACAAGTAGGTTTTTGAGTGTTAGGTATAACAATGCATTAAGGAAAGAGGGTCTGGAAGTAGCCAATAAATATCAGATTAAAGTTTGGGTTATTGAAAAATAGAGAAGCAAGATTAAGGGAAAGAGGGTTGTGGAAGTGATGTTTTTCTAAAGTTATCTTATTGTCAATTAAAATTTAATTAAAGGAAACGCAAAAAAAGCATCATATGAAAGATATTTTGGTAATTTTGATATTTTTGTTCCTTTTTGGGGGACTTGCAAACTTATTTGGGAAAGACTCGTCTGAAGATATTTCAAAAAATGGAAGTACATATGTATTGACAGAGGCTAAATATTTATTTGGCGGAAGCTGGTTTCACAAAGATAAAATTACATTTAACGATGATAACTTTCTAATAAATAAAAAATCTCTTATTATGGGAAATAAAGCAGTTAGAATTCCTCATAGTAAAGTTACTGAAGTGGTTTTTGAAGAGGGTTACTGGTATGATTCTGTAAAAATAAGAACTGGTTGGAAATTATTTAGTTCCGATTATGAATTTTATATTAAAAATAAAGGAAGCACTTTCTTTATAAAATTAATTATTGAAGGATATGCATCCAATTTTATATTAATAGAAGAAAGGACTTTAACAAAAAGAGTTGCATCATTCATATCATCTATAGGTGGTAAGGTGAAAGAAAATTAACCCCTTTTTGTTTTGCTCCCCCGAAGGGGCAGTTGATAGGATTTTAAGGCAGTCTGAATTGTTTGCTGAAGACTGGGTTTCAAAGGAACAACAGGCGAATAATGATTGCCGTTAAGAAAGTAAGTATTATAATAAAGGTTATAGAAAGGAGGTGAATTATGTGGAAATTAAAAACAGTACTGCTTCTATCATTGCTGATCTGTTCCTCAATGGTTAATGCAGAAAATTTTGTAAGGGAATATACCTATACAGCGTCAGACGATGACTCATTAAATGATGCAAGAGCCAAAGCAGCAAATCAAATGTCTAAAGAACTTCTTAATGAAATAGGAATTTATATTAGAAGCGAAACCTTGCAGAGAGGCACAGATAAAGATAGTGCTATTGTTGAAAGGTTAAAGACCGTGACTGCAGGCATTGGAGAGTTCAAAGTACTTAATGAGAAGTGGGATGGTCGCAAATATTTTGTTAAAGCTAAAATAACTGTGGATGTCAAGAACGCTATGGAAGAATTAGAAGATGCCATAGAAGATACAAAAAAAAGCAGGAAACTGGAGATTCTCTTGGAGGAGGAAAGAGAGAAGAACGAGTACCTTGAAAAGAAAGTAAATAAACGAACGGCTTATGAACCGAAGAAATATAAATATGAAACGAAGAAACCTAAAAAGGATTGGAGCTTTGGTGCTATTATGAGCAGGCTCTACGGATTTGAAGAATAGGAGGTATTATGAGATATTTAATTTTTGTTTTACTGTTTAGCTTAATCGGCTGTGCGGGGAATGTAAATAAAATGTCAATGAGTGCTGTTGACCATCCTGAATGGGTTGTGAAGGGTAATGACAGTTTTGAAGATGAAAAGTATTTTTATGGAATAGGCTCTGCTTCTGGTTTTAATAATTATTCTCTTAGAAGAGTAGCTGCGGACAACAGAGCAAGAAATGATATAGCCAAATACCTTAAAGTCTATACGTTGTCATTGATGAAAGATTACGAAGCGTCTATTGCTGAGGAGTCAAGAGTTAATATTGAACGCCTGACAGAAAACGCCATACGAACTGTTACAGAATACACACTTGTTGGCGTAGTGATTATAGATCACTGGGAACATCCCAACAGGAACGAACTATTCTCACTCGCAAGGATTGATAAAGCTGCCGTAGCTGAGCGAGTCAGAGAAAATGCAGAAAAACTACATAAAGAATTGTTAAGAGAAAGGAAAGAGTAATGCCAGTAAATTGATTATTAACACTCAAGGAAGGCGGGAAGGATGTACAAAGTGGGAGAAAAAAAACGTAAAAATTACTTTCATCATAAATCGTGTAAATGGCGATCTGTATATTTCAGGTATTCAAATTTAGAGCGGTTACAACAATCTATGCATTAAAAAAGAGAGACTTTTCTAACTCATATCAAGCGATCAGATTGTTAAAGGGGTAGATAAATGAAATGTCCAGAGCGCGGACAACATAATCCAGATAGATTAATTAAATGTGAATGTGGATATTCGTTTAAAGAAAAGAAATCCAATGGTAAGTGAAAAAACAAAAACCATTGATCGGCTTTCTTACTTAGATCATGAGGATTGGCATCATGACATAGTTAATGAAGGTGAATCCCAATACAAACGGATACATGAGAATTTAGCAAAGAAAATAGAGGAATATGGTAGCGAAAAAAAAATGGATAAATCACAATTAGGTAAAATTCAACTTGAAGCAGGATTCATTTTTTTAAAAATTGCAGATGCTTTAAAACATCATTGGAAAAATGCTCCTAAAGATCAATTTTGGGATTATCCTAACATTACATCTGATTTAAACTCACCTGAGAAGTGGCATGAAGTAAGTCCTGTCAATGCTACGCTGTTAGATATTGCAACAGCAAAATACCTCAAGAGTCCTTGGATGCAGATTAACACCATTGATCTGTTTATTCTAAGAGGTTTTATTTTTAATGAATTAGCTCATTATTCAGATGGAATAAAATCGGGATCACTTGAGGGTCGGTTTGATTTGGCACATCTAATAACTGGTGGTAAACTTGAAAAAATGCTCTTAGTTAAAGCACTTTTGGGTACGATTAAAATTTTTCTTCAATGGATATTGCTCCCAATGGTTGCTGCTATTTCTTATTATTATGGATATGAAAAAACAACCCTATCGGTTCTCCTTGCTTATACGGTTATTGTAGTAATAACTATTTTGTTAGCTCCTAAAAGGTATTTCCGAAACCGAGAGAGAAGAGAAACACGGAATAAATTAGCAAAAAACGTAGAAAAATTGATGAACGTATATAGGATGTTGAGCTATCGCACATTAAACCCATCACAATTAAGATCACAACTTAAAGATTTAGAGCAATATGATCTCTATTTATCTCCTCCAGTTTATTCAATTCTTGACAGAGCAATACAACGAGACCCTTATGTTTTGCTTGAAGAATAATTAAACCCCTTTTTAGTAAATTTTCCCGAAGCAGCAGTTGATACTAATATTCCCATCCTCCTCTCCCCCCTGACCCCACCCCTCAAAGTGCCAAAATATACTACAGCAAGCCTTCCAGCAGCCCTTACAGCATTTAAAAATCCGAAGGCTATACCCAAGCAAGGGTGAAATAATGGAGAGTGAAAGACGCTGCGGTTGCCCCTTATCGTAGAAATCTCCAAGAGGACAGTAGATACTTATTCCTATACCCCTCCCCCATCAGGCCTGAATATGACATCATTACCATTAATCCTTAAAATTTACCATATCGTTAAAGAACCTTGCCTACCCTATTGTTACACATTCACCTTTTTAACTCTTTTCTTCATTAAAACATCAGCCTTTAAGAAGTTTTTTATTGCATGACGCATCTTCCAAAACTTCTTTTTGTTAGAGGGCAGATCTCCATCGGTTATGTCTTCTTTGTCAATGGAAATCTCATTCATATTCTCCTTGAAGAGCCCAGATGTTAAAACATACTCTCTATAAGCTTTCATTCTAAACCCCTTCCATCTTAATTCAACGACATGGGAAAGCTCATGAACTAAGAGGTTTTTCATTCTTCTCCATGTTATAGGTGGCGGCTGTAAGTTAATCTTTGCATATGCTATTTTTTCATATAAATCATAAGTCATGCGGTTTACCACAAATCCATAAGTGGGATTTTCACTGGGAGCTGGATCAGTATCATTCCTTATATGAAGCCAAATATATAACATACCTCTACCGTTTTTATATTCCACATCATCAACCTCTTCAGTTAAATAAACATGCCAATTAGGTGGAGTGATCTTATTAGCAAAATCCCTGAGTTTTTGTTTATCTGTTAGTGAGAAATTAAAATAATTTTTCATTCTTCAAATTTTTGAGTACTCTATAAATACTGGTTCTGGTAGCTTGTGACCTAAAGAGCTATCTTGTAGTTTACAAGTCGTTTAGCTTTCTCAACGCCTCTGCATGACTTTCAGCAACTTCTAATTCGGATTTATCGAGAACACTGCTAATCTCTATCATTGACATTTCCTCATAATAATAAAGAGCAATTACTTGGAATTCTTTTTCCTTTAACATATCCATTGCCTTACATAAAGCCTCATACATTTCTTGATATTCACTCTGGGACTTTGCATGACCATTCAGTATTCTTAGGTCATTAACCAAGGCAGAAGGGATAGAACCACTCCTCTGCATTATTTTGTAGGTTTCTAAATTTAGCATGGGTTTGCCTGAGTAGAGTGTATTAATCTCATTTTCTGTCTCTGATGATTCAAGAACACGGTGTAGTTTTCCTGTTTTTTGACTTTCATGCTTACTCATGACTGGATTATAAGCTAAAGCAGTTTGTGTATAAAGAAAGAAATTAAATAAACTCCTTTTTATAAAAATCTTCCGAAAGGGCAGTAGATACTAATATCCCCATCCCCATCTCCCCCTTCCCCCAGCCATCAGCAACAGCCTAAACAAATTCTATTATATTTTTTTGTACGCTGTCGGGATATGCAATCATTGACTTATAAGAGCTAACCTTTGCGCCTTGCCTTTGCATCCTTTAGATATGCAATTGCTGTCTTGTTATAAAAAACCATGAATAAAACTTTTTTTAATAAAAGTGAAATTAGGTCTTGACAATACTTACTTATAGGTATTTACTATGAGTAAATGCAATTTTGACTTTTATAAAGGAAAATTAAAACATGGTAACAATAAAAATTAATAGCCTGAGTTGTAAGAGATGCGGACACAAATGGATTCCACGCAAGGCAGATATAAGAATATGTCCATCTTGCAAAAGTCCTTATTGGGATAGACCAAAAAAGAAAGGGGGGACAAAAAAATAAGAAGAAATAGTTTTTAAGCGGGCTGCAAGATTGCGCAAACAATCTTACAACCCTATTTATTAATCCTACAGAGGAGGACTAATATGTTTACACAGTATAAAAGCGTTTCAGAAGTAAAACAAGCCTACAAGCAACTTGCCTTCAAACTCCATCCAGACAGAGGCGGCAATCATGATGCCTTTGTTGAAATGCAAGCCCAATACCTTGTCAAACTCAAAAGCCTAAACGGTCAAACCTCTACAGGAATCGACAAGAAAGAACACACCTATTATTACAATGAATCAGTTGAATCCGAAGTAATGGAAAAAATCACGGAATTATTGAACCTGAAAGCCAATGACCTTGAAATTGAACTTTGCGGGGTTTGGTTGTGGGTTAGCGGAAATACCAGAGCATATAAAGAGAAGTTAAAAGAATTAGCCCTCAAATGGCATTCTAAGCGTTCAAAGTGGTACTTCCACACCAAGACTAACCGAAAGCGGAGAATGTCAAAAATGAGTATGGATCAGATCAGATATGCTTATGGTTCAAGATCATTTGAAGCTGAAAAAGAAGTTGTAAGGGGGGCTATCGCATGACAATAAAAGACAAAACTAAAACTAAAAAAATGCGATGCTCTGAGGATGTAGTTGAAATTTTCAAGACTGTGCTTCAATCAGAAAGCGAAGTTGACCAAGACAAAGAACATTTCTGGATTATGGGCTTAAATTGCAAAAATACAATCAAATATATAGAACTTATTAGCCTCGGTTCTCTTACATCTGCAATAGTACACCCAAGAGAGACTTTCAGGCTTGCTTGTATGAAAGGGGTTGCTTCCATTGTAGCAGTCCATAACCATCCAAGCGGAGACCCTGCGCCAAGCCAAGACGATATTGAACTAACGCAAAGGCTTAAACAAGCGGGGGATATTTTAGGGATTAAAATGCTTGACCATATAATTATAGGTGAAACAGGCCATTTCAGTTTTATAGATCAAAAGATGCTTTAGTTGATTGTTAGGGTATCGGTTTATCCGATGCCTTATAGAATCAATTAAAAGAAAGAACAATTAATCACTTAAAAGGGGGGAAAGATGAAAAAAAAAGTTTCTTTATATGCAAGGGTAAGCACTAATAACGGTCAAAATCCAGAAACACAATTATTGGATTTACGCCAATATTGCCAGAGCAGAGATTTTGAAATTTACAAGGAATTTGTAGACAAGGGAATATCCGGGGCTAAAGATCGCCGTCCGGGACTCGATGCAATGATGAAAGCAGCGAAGCAGAGAAAGTTTGACGCTCTTATTGTTTTCAAATTCGACCGTTTCGCAAGATCGACCAAGCACCTGATAGAATCTCTTGAACTATTCCGAAGCCTTAAAATTGACTTCATTAGTTACTCAGAATCAATAGACACAAGTACTAGCATGGGAAAGTGTGTCTTTGAAATAATGGCAGCATTGGCAGAATTTGAACGGTCATTGATACGTGAAAGGATTTTATCTGGAATTAGAAGGGCAAAGGCACAGGGAACTAAGTTAGGCCGCCCAAGGGCTAATATAAGCATACTGGTAGCCAAAAGATTAAAGAGTGAGGGGCTTTCATTGAGCAAGATAGGAAAGCGGTTAGGAGTATCTAAGGCTTACTTGTCCGGTCAGTTGAAACAGTGTTCATAAATCATTTGAATTGTGAACGCTAAAAGTCTATAACTTGGTAGTTGAGAAATCAAACCTTTAGACGGTCACTATCTAAGGGGTTTTATGAACGATAAGACAAATTGAAATTTCGCAATAATGATTAAAAAAAATAATCTGTCAAAAAAAAATATTCTACTTAGAGAGTCCGAAAAACTAAATCATTTCAATGAAGAATATTTTACACAATTGGGGTCTACTTCAACCGAAAAACATGAATTAGATAGAAAAGTTATAAATCAGATAACGGAAAATGATTACAGCGTAAAGGTTGAGTATGTAGCTCTGTTAATGGCAGAGGAAACATATCCTGAAGATGATTTAAAAAGAATATGGAAACATTATCAATGTGACAAGATTGACCATGCACCAGATGTTGAAAATCAATCTACACCAGAGAAAAGGGCAAGGATATGGATTTACTTGCTTTACCGATTTATCGGATGGGGGAGTCAGGCAGGGTTAGATGTTCTCAATAAAAAAGACAGACTGAAGCTAGAAGCTACTGAGAATGAGGAATTAAAGCCAGAAACAATTAGAGAACTAATAAATACAATAAACAAGAAACACAATACTCACTTTCCTATTCCAGAAAAATTAAAAGCAGAAAATACGGAAACAACCGAAGATGGAGGATATTGCTTCTATCGGATTAGTGATAAATTATGGCAAGTTAGCTTTGAAGGCAAAAGGGCGACAATTGACCATACAAAAGGTCTGTCTTATATTCATTATGTATTGTGCTGCCCATTCAAGCAGATTTCAGCAATGAAATTACAATTAATTGAAAATCAAAATCCAGAGGGCATAAAAACCAATATTTATAATAGAAAAATTGAGGACATGGTAAATGATGGGTCTTTATCATGCTTTGGTAAAGATGTATATTTTAAAGACAAATCTACAGAAGATATAAAAAAAAATCTAAAAAAAGAGATATGGGACTTGAAAACGGAGCTTGAAGAAGCTGAGGAAAACAAAGCACCAGAGGCAGGTATTATTGAAAAAGAACTAAAAGAAAAGAAAACATTATTTTTAGAGCTGGATAAAAAAGATAATAAAGAGGAAGAAAACGCAAGAACAGCAGTTCAAAAAAACATAGAGAAAGCTAAAGATAAATTCAAAAAACATCTTCCTGATTTTTATAAACAC
>PBQF01000068.1 GCA_002724975.1 Parcubacteria group bacterium | reverse complement strand
CATATCGTTCAGTAGGAGAAATGTTAACAGATATTAACAATCCTAAATACTCAACTGATAGTGCATTTAGAGCAGACGTAGAAGCTAAAGTGAAAGCGTCTAATGTTCTGTAATGGCTAGAAACTATAGAAAAGAATACGACAATTATCACTCTCGGCCTGAACAAAGAAAAAATCGTTCAAGTAGAGTTTTGGCTAGAAGATTAATGAAGAAACGGTTGGGAGCGAAAAGAATTAGAGGAAAAGACGTAGACCACAAAGACTCAAATCCTAGAAACAATAGTAGAAGCAATCTAAGAATACGTTCTAAATCTTCTAATCGTTCAAGAAATGCTTAACTTTTTATTACCTATATTAAAGAATCCTTTAACAAGGATTGTAGCTACTAAAACAATAGGTGCTATTCAACATCATTTAGAAAAAGAAAAAATTATAAGAGCAAAAGAAATAGAAGCTAGTAAAACTGTTGATGTTGCTAATATTAAAGCTAGTTCAAGCAGTTTTCGTGATGAACTATTAACTATAATTATTAGCGGAATCCTGATTTGCACTTTTTTACCTATTACTCAACCTCATATGATTAAAGGTTTTGAAATTATGCGAACAGCTCCTACTGAATTTTGGTGGGCTGTACTTATCTGCTTTTCAGGCAGTTTTGGATTATCCACTTTAAGAAATTATAGAAATGGAAAGAAAAAATAATGACTAAAAATACTTGTAAAAGATGTGACCACGTTTGTCATTGTGACACAAACGATGAACACCGAATTATTACAGATTGCGAATGTGTTTCTTGTAACTGCCCTAAAAACAATGTCTGGAATTATGAAGAAGATGTAGTTGCAGATACTTATGAAAATGAAGTTAATAAAAATAATAACAAAGGAGATAAATATGTTTAATTTTAAACTAGAAATTCCAACTTATAAAGAATGGAAAGCTAGTGTTGAAAAATACACTGGGCAAGTACAGAAATTTTATAAGGATTTTTGGAATGATGTTTGGATTAGTTTTCCAAGCGATAACTAATAAATGACATTACTTGATATGTGGGAAAAAACAAAAGCTCTTTGGAACAAGACAGGTTGGAAAACAAGATTTGTCGTAGTTTTTATAGTAGCTGTAATTCTTTTCTCCATTTAATTTAATGGAAAGAATAAAAGATTTCTTATTAGGAATTATAGAAAGAGTTAGTTCACAAATTTCTGTATGGGCATGGAATAAAAGATGGAATAAAGGCAATAGGAAAGATGAGTTCAAAAAATGAAGATAGATTTAAAATATATTATCGTGTTCATAACAACTTCTTTGTTCGCTATTTTAACATGGTCTCTAATTACCTTAATGGACGTAAAGAGCAACGTGGACACGATAAAAGGCGAACTAACAGGAGTGGAAAAAAACATAAATAGAATTTACGGATATGTAAATAGTAAAAAATAATGCAAGACGATGCTCTTGTATCAGAGGAGTAATTAACTTTTACTAATGACTAAATCTAAATATGGCCTTACGGTCACTTATAAAAAAACTTTTAAGGGTACTTCTCAAGGTAAAAAGTGCATTACTTCAACAATGAATAAGCACAAACGAAAAGGACGAAGTAGAAAAAAAATAAGAGCAAGTAGAAGACGAAGTAAATAATGGCTAGAAATTATAAAAAAGAATATAGAGAGTATCAAGGTACTTCTAAACAGAAAAAAAATCGTGCTAAACGAAATGCAGCTAGACGGAAGCTTATGGCCACTGGAGCTGCACATAAGGGAGATGGAAAAGATGTCCATCATAGAGACGGTAATCCTCAAAATAATTCACGAAGTAATTTAATGGTTACTTCAAGAAAAAAGAACAGAGGCAACCTTCGGGTAAGCTAATGAAATTTATGTTAATTATTGCAGTTTGTTCTTTTTTAATTCCAAATGAAACTACTTGTCAAAAAGAGATTAAATATCCCCAAATATATAATACTTGGGACGCTTGTGTTGAAGCGGCTTTCCTTAATAGTATGGGTACATTAAATAGATTAGGACACGAAAGAGTAAACAAATATCAACTTGCTACAAAATTTTCTTGTGTAAAGGTTAACGATGCCTAAATTATCACCTTTAAGAGTTGGGAAAAATTTGTTAAGTGGTTTTGGAAAGGATTTTATAAATAATGTGGTTTAGTGCAATTAAAATGGCTGTAAGTGCTGGAAGCCATATATATAAAAAAAGACAAGAAACTAAAATGCGTATGGCAGATGCACAATATCTCCATGCAGAGAAGATGGCTCGAGGTGAGGAATCTTACCAGGGCAAACTTTTGGAGGCTCGGCAATCAGACTGGAAAGACGAATTTGTACTTTTAATCCTCTCAGCGCCCATCATTGTATTAATGTGGGCGGTCATAAGTGATGATCCGACAGCAATGGAGAAAGTAAAACTTTTCTTTGAGTATTTTTCAACACTGCCAGTTTGGTTCACTTCACTTTGGATTTTAGTCGTTGGTAGTATTTTTGGCATAAAGGGTACACAGATATTTAGAAACGGTAAAAAGTAGATGATTAAATATGACAACTCAAGAACAGAAACTAGCAGAGTTACATAAAAAACTCGCTGAAAAACTACTAGATCGTGTGAATGACCCAAAGGTCAAAGCAAGTGATCTAAACGTAGCAAGACAATTTTTAAAAGATAACAATATAGATGCACTTCCAGTTAAGGATAGTATGTTAGCTAAATTAGCAGAAAATCTACCCTTTTCTGAAGAAAATCTCAAGGCTGTAGCAGAGGACGTAAAACATTAAAATCTCTCTGTACGGGCTTTAAAAGGCGATATGAAGGCAATAAAAAGCGATTTTAGGAACTTTTTGTTCCTATGTTGGAAACACTTAAGTCTACCAGAACCCACACCAATCCAATACGATATTGCTTCTTTTATGCAGAGTGCACCCAAAAGGTCGGTCATTCAGGCATTTAGGGGTGTAGGAAAAAGCTGGATATGCAGTGCTTTTGTTTGTTGGAAATTATTAAACAACCCCAACTTAAAATTTCTCGTTGTGTCTGCTTCAAAGAATAGAGCAGATGATTTTAGTACCTTTACAAAAAGACTAATCAATGAGATGGAAATATTAGTTCATTTAAGCCCTAGAGATAATCAAAGGGGTAGTAATGTTTCCTTTGACGTTGCACCAGCAAAGGCAGCTCACGCACCTAGCGTTAAATCGGTAGGTATCACAGGCCAACTTACAGGGTCAAGAGCTGACTTTATTATTAGTGACGACTGCGAAAGTTTAAACAATAGTTTAACTCAAAGTATGAGGGATAAACTATCCGACAATGTAAAAGAATTTGAAGCCGTATTATCACCCAACGGAAAGATTATGTTTTTAGGTACACCTCAATCAGAGATGAGTATCTATAACGAACTGGGTTTACGAGGTTATGAGACAATGATCTGGACAGCACGTAAACCCAAAGTCGTTCAAATAAAAAAGTACAGTGGGAATTTAGCTCCCTTTGTAGTAAACAATAAAGCTAAAGAGGGTGAACCTATTGACCCTATAAGATTTAATAAAATAGATTTAGAAGAAAGAGAGGCGTCCTATGGACGTTCAGGATTTAGCTTACAATTTATGCTGGACACTACTCTTTCCGACAAGGATCGCTACCCACTTAAGTTAAGCGATTTTGTCGTTATGGACATCAACAATAACATAGCTCCTGTAACCGTTGCTTGGGCGGGATCTTCAGAGTACGCTTGTGAAGATTTACCCAGCGTTGGATTTACAGGGGACAAGTTTTACAAACCTATGTTTACCAGTGAAGATTTTACCGACTATACAGGATCAGTAATGTCACTTGATCCTTCAGGACGAGGCAAAGATGAATTGGGGATAGCCATAGTTAAACAACTAGGTGGTAATCTATATGTGCAAAAATGCACAGGGATAAGTGGTGGGTATAATGAAGACAACCTGCAGTTAATAGCACGAGAAGCTAGAAACGCACAGGTTAACAAGATTATAGTTGAACGTAACTTCGGTGACGGAATGTTTACACAGCTCCTTAAACCTGTTGTTAACAAATATTATCCCGTAAGTATTGAGGAAGTTAATCATAGTAAACAAAAAGAATTAAGAATCATTGACACCCTAGAACCAGTCCTTAACCAACACAAATTGATTGTCTCTCCTCAAGTCATAAGGGAAGACTTCGATACAAAGGACGCTAATTATCAATTATTCCATCAGCTAACCCGTATTACTAAAGACAGAGGCAGCTTAAGGAATGATGACCGATTAGATGCCCTAGCGATTGCCGTAGCTTACTGGATAGAAACTATGGCCGTAGATACGGATAGACAATTACAAGACCACAGAGATAGATTAGTTAAGACAGACCTAGATCGTTTTATGTCAAGTGCATTAGGTACTAGACCTAAAGAAGATAACTGGATTACTTAAGGGTTACTCTTAGGGTTATTATAAGGGTTATTATAAGTGTTATTATAAGGGTTACTCTAATAGACCCCTTAAGGGTATACTAGATACACCCATACAACTAATACTACCTGACACTAGAGATTGAACGAGATATAAAGACGACACAACCTTCTCGCCGCTTTTAGCCTTATTTCTCGCTATAGTAAGACAAGTAAATCAAGGCTTATTTAAGTAGTTTTGTGTTATTTGGAATTGGTAGACTTAGTAGACTGGAAACCAGTTGAAATAATTTGTTAGAAAAATTTGAATGGGTATCTTGATTACATCAACTGTCAGGCTTCCCCCGTGCAACCTGTGGTTGTGAAACTTCTGATTGCATTGAAAACCCTAGTTTTTTAGACAAACGATTAAACGACACTATATATCTCGTTCAATATAAGATTTTTTTTATTTTATGTTTATGTTTTTAACATAGCGTTATCAGTTTTTTTTCTGAACTTAAAACATAACCCTTAAAGATTACATTTATTAAATGAATATTTTAAACTTGGTACATCTAAACTTTTAATTACTCGTTATGAATAGACCAGTAATAATAGCTTATTGATAACGAGAAGATTGAAAAGATTGACCTGTACAGGTCAAGAACAGATCTATGGTTTTAATATTAAAATAAATAGTTTTGAAAAAGTAAAATTTAGGGGGTACTCCAGTATCGGAATACTTTAAAATCTTAATGTGTGATGATCTATGAAAGACTTTTTTTTATGTTTTAAGCCAAATAATTAAAAAGCCAATAAAACCTAGAATTAAATAATCTATTAAATAGTTATGAGTAAATAAAAATAATTCATTCATATAATTATAGTTCAAAAGTTCCATACTTATTTCTCGTAGGATATTTTTTAACTTTTTTAATATTAGAAATGGTAATAATAACTTTTTTACCATTATCAACTATTTTAAAAGATTGATTACAAGTCGGAAAATACTTGAACCAATTTCTCATTTGATTTTCGAAAATGTCATCAATTAAATTATCTTTCCTCGTTCTCATATCTCCAAAGGTTTTATATGGTTTAATTTTCCTGATTATTAAATCAAAGACTTTGTTTATACTAATACCGAAAATCTCATAATTAATAATATGATAGTTTGTAAATCTAGTGAAATAACCAGTGAGATTATGTCCGAAATATAAATATTTATTTTTAAATTCACTCCAGTTATTACAAGGATATTCACTTATTTTTAACAGTTTAAAATTTTTATTTTTCATCTATTTATTATTTTTCTATTCTTTTTAACTTTGGGTTTACCAGTAAATATATTTAATTGTGGTATATCATAAGCAACATTTCGCAATGACTTTTTAAATTTACTGGAATATCTAAAATTTTCTTTTAATTCTTTAACGTCTTTTTCAATATTGAATTGATTGTGAAATTCATTTAAGAATGGGTAGTGTATTTTTTCTTTTTTTGCATATTCCATAAAGTATCTAAAAAACATTTTATCTGAACCATTATTTTTAACAAACTGAACTAAACAATGTGTAAATTCAATGAACCTCGAAATAGTTTGTGGAACTATATTACCTTTAAAAATTCTAATTTCTATTGTTTCATTATTTAATATATTAACAGCTTGGTATTTATCATTTAGGGTATTTTGTATATTTCTATGGTTTTGGTTTTCTCTATCGTAATGTTTTGGATTTCTATCTTTTTTTAAAATATCTTTTACCTTTAACGTATCATTAACTTGGCAAAAATTATTTGGATCACGTTGAGATAGTTTAATTATATATTGCCTATTTCTAATTGAGTTAATAAATTCCAATATTTTTCCCTGATCTAAAATCGTTAAAGGTTTTTTTGATACGTGAATATGGATACCAGTATTTGGCATTTTATAACTTCGTAAATAATCTTTTACCTTGTCAAAAAATTTGAAATATAAATCAGTATTTTTTATATAATCAAACGTCATAGGAACTAGATTTATTTCAAACCCATTATCAATAGAACCATCACTTTTACAAATTGCCAAACCTTGCAAAAATTCTTCCTCAATTAATTTATGTATTTTTTGATGCGGACATTTATTTGTATAACCAACCTCTATTTCCAAACCTAAATATAAATTATCTTTTTCATTCTTTTTTTCGTGTGGTAACATTTGTTTTGGCAATTCTTTATGAATTCTAAAATCGTGGTATCTTAATCGGTTATGCATTGAATCAATATTAATTTGTGGGTATTTGCTTAAAGTTATTTCATCATAACTAGCAACACAATATTTTAATTCTTTAACATAAATAAAATTAAACTCGTTGTTTTCATCTTCATCATAATCAATAAAATAAATTCTTTTTTCTCCATACCCTTTAACAAAAAATTTATGTGCATAACTATTACTAATAATTTTATAATCATTAAAAAAAATATGATTATTATAAAGTATTTCATTAAAAGTTAATCTGTCATTATAAATTTGTAGTACGTCATTTTTTCTATGAAATAAACCAGTGATAGAACAAGGTAAAATATTATTTTTTGATACGTTAAATTTTAAATGATTTAAAATACCAGTTATAAATGTATCTGATTTTTTATGATACAATTCACACTCTTGAATATTATTTTGACTAAATAAAGATGTTAATTGATCTGAAATTAAATACCTGTAAATCTTAAAAAAAGAAAGTTTATATATATCTTTTTTATCTATAGTAAAACACGTTTCTAATATTGAGTGTTTTAGCATATTGATCGGTCTATCAATATTTTTTTCTATATATTCCTCGCAAAAATTATAAATCTTTAAAGCATTTAAGTAATGATTTAAAATAATTGTAATTTCTCTATTTTCTTCATTGTATTGTAATTCTTTAACTTTTAAAAATAATGAGTTAAAAGTTTTAATATCATCAGTTGGGAATACATCAATAAACTTAAATTTTTTTGAAAGTTGTTTTTTATTTTTCATTAATCTTAATGGCGAAAAAATATGACGTGATAATTCTTCTGAATTGTATTTAAAATCTAATTGCTTTTTAAATATTCTAATATCTTTAAATGTACTAACCATAAGTTTTAATCGTTTTTTCGTTAATTAAATCTTTTATATCGTTATCAGTTGTTAATTGATTGTTATCGTGGAAATATGCTTTTAAAAGTTTAGCATAAAGAACTGGTTTTTTTCCTAATTCTTCCATAATTTGCTGAGTATCTCCATTTTCTAATATCTCGATCATCTCCTCGTACTGACTTTGTAATTCTTCTCTTTCAATATTGTATATTTTATCATCTTTATATGACGAGAAACGAGAGTTTTTTTCTGTCGGGTCTGGTGGGAATAGTGTTTTCTCGTTATCGTTTTGTTGTTTATCTTTTAAAATTTCAGTAATATTATTTTTACTAGGTACACCATAGCCCGAACCATAATTCCAGTAATTCCCATACGTTATTGTTTCTCTTAACCCATAGTTATTTGATACTTTTAATTTATTATAATCGTACCAAGTACCAAGAAAAGTAAATTTATTTTGAAAATTATCCAGTAATAAAATTTTACTTTCACTTTCAACATTAATTATTTTTTCTAATGTTTCCTTAAAATCTTTTCTTTTAATTAAATTAATATTTTTAGTTAGAACAGGGTTTAAAAATTGTTTAACAAAATAATAAGTATCCGAATATTTCTTATCAATAAATGCACAAGGTAAAGTTGGACTATTGTGCATTAATGACATTTGATATTTAAACTCTTTATTAAACACGTTAAATGGGTGTGAATTGTATCTTGTTTTTTCTCCATTAGTACAAAGCCTAAAATGTAAGGCAATATTATCAGTCTCATTTCTATGTTTATTAAATAATTTTTTTATTGATTTAAAACCTTTAGGATAGATACGTTCTGAAATAACTTTTTTATTTTTTAAGTACATTAAACCAAAACCATTTTCATTATTTTGGTATGCGTTTTTTAAAATCTTTTTTGTTATATCGTTTGGCTTTCCTTGAATAATAATACACATAATTTAATTTTTTAATTCCTTGTTTTTATCCATTACATACTTATATATTAATAGTCTAATTTTTAAAGCATTAAATACTGATAAAATAACCCTTGTAATGCATAGCGAATACTCTATAAATAGTGTTGTATTTTTATCACAGGGTAGAACAATATAGGAACATACAGAATACAACCTAAGGTTGTACTATCATAAAGAATCAACCAGTAGTTGTACTGGTAAATATAAAGAATTATGAGCAAAAAAAAGAAAAAAAAACATATAGATAAATTAATTATAAAAGATTTAAAAAATTTATTTGCTAAAGATGTACTGGAATTATTGAAATTAAAAAGAATAAAAGAAAGTATTATTATAATGAAAAAATTGAAATTAAAAAAAGAACAAAGACGCAAAATATATAACCAATATAAAAAAATTAAATAATATGATTTTATTTATTCAAACATTTTTATTGCTAGTTTTTATAGCTAGTTTATTAATATTATTAATTGGTGTTTTTGGTGATCTCCAATTTGTGATATTCTCGTTATTACTTTTAATAATACCAATGATTTTAAAGCATTTTAAATAATTCGGTGATAAAGGTATTTTTAGTTTTGGTTATTTCCTGAAGATCGGAAAAATGCAGATTTTCCACGTGTTCAAATAACCCTTAATATATCTATGTTTTTTATACACTTTTAAATTGAACAACTTATAGTTGAAAAAAAAATTTTTTACATTTTACTATCATCATAGATCCGATTGCGAACTAGGTTTGAGTTTGACCTACCGATTGCAGAATAGGTTGACTTTCTATCTCATACAACTATAAGTACACTTATGATCAGAGTGGATAAAAATAAAGTGAAAATCAGAATGGCTAGTACAAGACTAGAGGGTGTTGTGTTTGGCTTGGATATGATTAAAACCTTTAGGAAAATCAATCCGAACATTGACTTCACAACTGCTGGGGTTTTTTGTTTGCTATGCCTAATTGGTAAGCTAGGAGTTAAAGATGGTAGCGAGTATTTTGCTACTAGCTATGAACGGATCGCTGCTGCGTTTGTGGGTTTAAGTAATGTAAACTTATGTAAAATTAAAAATAAGAAAGAGGGGTTCTATGGGGAAATAATAGTCTTAACAGATAAAGGAAAAAAAGTTAAAGCTAAATTAACCAAATTATTGAGGTAGCACACAATGTCAAAACATATATCTGTTAAAGAGATAATCCAAAAAGTTAATCAACTAGAGTGGTCACTACAAAAGAGTGGGGAACGTAGTGTTGAAAATGCTGAAATCTTTTCTCGTTGGTGGAGTAGTCATAAACCAATGAAAGATTTATCAACTGAAATCATTAGAGAGTTTAAATATTATTTAAAAGTAAAACGTAAATATAGTGGTGGTACAATTAATCGTAAGTTAGCTGCCTTATCAAAATTAATTACTTATGCTAGAGGGTGTAGTGGTTTTACCTTTAAATGGGGTGTACCTCTTATTCAATATGAACGAGTAAACAACAAAAGAAAATTCACCTTAACACCAGCAATAGAAAAATTATTAATAAGTAAAACAAATGAATTAGGTCATAAAGAGAAATCTGACCTTTGGGTTTTTCTTATTGATGTCGGCTGTAGGTTAGGCGAGGCTTTAAGTTTACAGTGGTCAGATGTTAGTGAAGATTTTGTTTTATTTAAAAATACTAAAAACGGGGACGACAGGTACGTACCTATTTTTAATAGAGTTAAACAGCTTTTAATGACGAGAAAAAAAATCGGTCTTCCTCGTCCATTTCCCTTCACAAAATCTTGTGTAGAGTGGACTTGGAGAAAAGTTAGGAAAAATATAGGTATGGATAGCGAGAAAGACTTTGTAATCCATTCGCTTCGGCATACCTGTATTACTCGTATGCTACATCATAAGATTGGAATTGAAGTCGTACAGATTGCAGTAGGTCATAACGATATTCGTATGACGCAAGGTTATAACCACCCTACAAAAGAACAATTATATTCAGCTATTAAACAGAGGATCAACTAATTGGAAAACCTAGAAGAAAAAGAAAAGCGATTATTAAACCTAGAATTAGAACGTGAAGGCGATATGATCCGACAGGGTAGAGAAAGATATGACTACCAGCTTAAAAAAAATGTCGAGAAAGGTAGAAATTCCGTCACGCCTCCATACATCTACCTACAAAAAGAATTAATCCTACCATTAAGTGAGGCAATCCAACATTTTATTAACGAGAGTTTTAGTGGTATGGCAGGACGGAGTAAAACTTCTGCTGAACCTTTAAGAGATTTAGACGATCCCAAAAAGATTGCTTTAATTACCCTTAAAGGAATTATAGATGGCATAGCTTTAAAGAAAACTCTTTTACAAATATCTCTATCTATTGGGGGTATGTTAGAACTTGAAGAACAGAATGGCATCTTTAAAAAGACTTTACCTTTTCTACATAGTCGTATTTTAAAGGACTTGATGACGAGAACTAGAAATGTAACTCACAGGAAAAAGGTTTTCGCCCATACTTTAAATAAGTATGAAGTTAAACACACAGCTTGGAATGTTTCTAAAGTAGCATTAGTCGGTCAGCAACTTATAGATTTAACGATTAGATTTACTGGCTTATGTGTTATTAAAAATTTAAAAAAAGCTAGAAATAAATCTCAAAATTATTTAACATTAAAACCCGAAGTCGTAAAACGTATTGATGAGGGTAATTTTAAATGTTCAGTATTAACACCCTACCACAAACCAATGATAATCAAACCTCGTGATTGGTCGTCACCTTTTAATGGTGGTTACATTAACGAGTATCTTTCTAAATCTCCTCTAATTAAATCCCACAATTATAAATACCTACAAACCCTTAAAGATATTGATCTAAAAGATTTCTATGGTGCAGTGAATTACTTACAATCTGTTGAATTTCAAGTAGATAAAAATGTTTTACCCGTGTTTAATGAAATTTGGAAATCAGGAACAACACTTGGGGACTTCCCTTCAAGGGATAGCTTTCTCGACAAGAAAGGTAAGCCAACTGGGGTTTATCGTGATCCCAGAGTAGACACTTCCAAAGAGCTGCTGATTAAATTCAAACGAGATTTAAGTAGAATATACGCTGATGAAATAGCGAGAATTTCTAAAGTCGTGAGTACCAGCACAGCAAAAGATATTGCTAATGAGTATAGTGAATTTGATAAGTTTCATTATGTCATTAATGCTGACACAAGGGGACGATTGTATTCTGTGGGAACAACTTACAATTACCAAGCTGATCAGAAAATAAAATCTATTTTATGTTTTGCTAATGGCGAGAAGTTAGGAACAACTGGGAAGTATTGGTTGTATATCCACGCGGCTAACACTTGGGGTAATGATAAAATTACTTATGATGAAAGGTATGAATTTATTAAATCAATGGAACGAGAAATTGTAGAGTGGGCTAATAATCCTTTAGATAATACTGATTGGGGAAAATGTGATAAGCCAATGGAATTTTTACAGGCTTGTTTTCATATTAAAGGTGCGTTGGAACAAGGAGAAGATTATGTATGCAACTTACCAGTGAGTATAGATGCTACTTGTTCAGGACTTCAGATATTATCAATCCTGATGCGAGATCCTGAAACGGCTGCTAAAGTTAATGTGATCCCAAGTGATAAACCTCAAGATATATACACTATTGTAGCGAGAAAAGTTGAAATTGAGGTTAAAGCTGCCGCTTCGCAGGGAAGTTTAGAGGCAAATCGTTGGTTGCAGTATGGTATTTCTCGTCAAATAGTTAAGAGAAACATTATGACTTATGTTTATGGTTTAAAACTCTATGGTGCTAGACAGCAAATATTTGATGAATACAAAAAACAGGTAGAACTAGGACACAAGCCAAAATGTTTAGAAGATGATGGTTTTAAAGATTGTAGATGGTTAGCTGGTATTGTTTGGAAACATTTAGAAAGTGAAATTCGTTTAGCTAGTGAACTAATGAAGTGGTTTCAATCGGTAGCTAAATTATTTAGTAAAGTAAATCTTTCTCTACAATGGACAACCCCTATGGGATTTAAAGTATTACAGGATTATAGATATACAGCAAAGTATAGAGTTAAAACAGCGATTGCTGGTTCTTTAGTTTACACAACATTAAGACGACAAATGGAACGCAAGGACGCTAGAAAGATGGTTTCTTCAAGTGCACCCAATATTGTCCACAGTTTTGATGGTGCGATAGCCCAAGCGACAGCTTTATATTGTAAAATGAATGATAATCCACTGCCAAATCTAATGATGATCCACGATAGTTTTGCTACAACTCCAAATAGAATTGACGATTTACATAAGGTTATAAGACGAGTAATTGTTGATTTATTCAGTCCAGACCAGCTCAACCTGTTATATAATGAATTTCTCGACCAGTTACCTACGAAATATAAGGATAAACTACCCAAGCCACCTGAACGGGGGAATCTTGAGCTTCAGCAGGTAGAAAATAGTAGATATTTTTTTAGTTAAATGTATAGTGTGGATATATGATTAATTTATTTGTTTATGGAACATTGAAAAGTGATGGTACATTACATCAGGCCATTAGTGATGGTGAGTTTCTTGGTGAGTACGTTACTAAAGCTAATGGCTTTGTAATGACTTCTGCTGGTGGTGCTTCTTTTCCATTTGTTTATTATACTGATCGTAAAAATCCTTATAAGATTAAAGGGGAACTTTATAATGTAACTGAAGATATAAAAAAAAGATGTGATTTTATTGAGTGTGGTGGTGGTTATACTTTTAGAGAAATTGATCAAAATGTTTTTGGATATATTTATCCTGAAAAAATTGGAACTACATCAAATTCCATTCGTGTTAATGAAGATGAAAAATATTTTGAATGGCTAAACAATGCAGAAGAACCAACACAAGGAAATTAAATGTTTGAATTATTAATGTTACTTATATTACCGAGTGAAATTAACCCACAAGAGGTAGGTATTAAATATCTTTTGAAAGATAAGTTTCTTGATTATCAAAGTTGTGAAGAATATGTAAAAACAAATACTTATTCTAAAGAGGGAGAGCAAGAATTTGATGGAGTATTTTATAAAGTTGATACTAAAGAATACAAAGTATTTCTGACCTACTGTAAGCCAGTAAATGATATATGGGTAGAGAAGAAGAAAAGATGAACCCATTTTTTATTATCGTATTTAGTGTGCTAGGGTTTATTACTATACTTTCTATTTATATGTTGGTGGTGATAATATGAAGTGGACGGATTATAGATTAAGTAAATTAAAAGAAATGTGGGATAATGGACATAAGGCTATTGAAATTGCCGAAGTGTTGGGTACTACAAAAAATTCAATTATTGGAAAAGCAAATAGAATTAATTGTACTCCTAGAAAACGTGGTGGATTATTAGGAATTAAAAAATCTCGTATGTTAATTGAGTATAAAACACAAAAATCTATTCCTCTAATAAATGAACCCGAAAACCCTACAACCCTAGAAGATTTAACAGATGATATATGTCGGTTTCCATTAGGAAATGATTGTCCACCAAAATTGTTTTGTGGACGTAAAACGTGGGAAGATCAGAGTTATTGTAAAAAACATTATAAACTTACTCACGTTGAACGAGATACCGATATTGGGTGTACTCTTGGAGGTAAAACTTATGCAAAAAACAATTAAGTTAAAAACGCATACTACCACAGAGGGAATTGCAGAATATCCCTATTTGTTTTCTCCTGATACTAAATTCGATGTTAACGGATTGTATAGGACGAAACTAACCTTACCTAAAATTCAATCTAAACCATTCATTGAATTAGTCGAAAAGACTATTGATGAAGTGGCGAAGAAGAATAAAGGTAAGCTGTCTCCTCACAAACCTTACAAAGTCGCTAAAGACGGTAAGGTTACATTTACTTTTAAATTAAAAGCAAAAGTAAATACTAAAAACGGAACTGACTTTGAGCAACGCCCAAAGATTTTTGATGCTAAAGGTATTCCGATAACAAAGACGTTATCTGTTTACAGTGGCACAAAAATGAAGGTCGCTTTTCAGTGTGTTCCTTACTTTACTAATATGCTCGGTGCTGGTGCTACTTTGAGAATGAAAGCAGTACAGATTATTGAGTTAGTAGAGGGTAAAGGAAATGGAGAATCTGCTGCCGAAGAACAATTCGGTTTCTCAAAAGAGGACGGATTTGAAATAAAATCCGAAACTACAGATGAGGAAGAAACGCAAAGTACAGGCGATTTCTAAATACCGTTCTGGGCTTGAAGAATTTGTAATCAAAAACTTAAATGAAAGGAATGTTGAGTTTGAGTATGAACAGTATGTTGTGTGCTACTTCAAGCCACAGAAGGAAAGTAAATATACTCCCGATTTACGTTTAGCTAATGGAATTATTATAGAGATTAAAGGTTATCTAAAACGAGAAGATAGAATGAAACATATTTTAATTCAACAGCAACACCCCACATTGGACATTCGTTTTCTTTTTGGAAATTCTAGGAATAAGATTTATAAAAATTCTAAAACAACGTATGCTATGTGGTGTATTAAAAATAATTTTAAATTTTGTGACAAAACAATACCTAACGATTGGATAAAATAAATGATGTCAGATAAAGACGCTAAAAATTTTCAAAAACAAGTTGATAAATTAACAGAAGAAAACCACAAAGCTGAAGGTATTAATTTTAGTTCAGATAAACAAAAGGAAATAAATGATTTAAAAATACTTGTAGATCAACTTACTAAAAGAAATATGCAAATTAACGCAAGAATGGGAGAGTTACTTAATCGTGTGTTGGATTTAACAGAAATTAGTAATAATCATAAAGTAAATAATGGTAAGTTACAAACTAAAATAAAAGAGCTTGAAGAAAAGGTTGAAAAGAGTTTAAAAACGATGGTTAGAAAAGCGAGGGGGATTGTTAGTGGCTCATAAATATGCAGAGAGTAGAAAACGTGCTAGATTAGTTTGGTCTAGATCAGAACACGGTAAGGCTTGGTCTAAAAATTATATGCGTGAATATAGAAAACGTCCCGAAGTTAAAAAGAGGGCACACGAATATTATATTAATAAAAAAATAGAACAGAATAATTATTCAAGACCAGAAAAAAACTACCAAATCAATTTTGATGATTTTTGTAAAGGTGGCTTGTGAAATTTAAAACCAAACGAAAAGCTTGGAATGGTGCATCTCCGAAATCCAATACAATCTATTTAGAAAATTACAATAAGATATTTAAAAGAAAAGAGAATACTCAAAGCGATGTTAAAAGGGTGGCAAGTGATAGAAATAAATAGAAATCAAATATTGCTGGAGAATATTCTTAATGCTCTCTGTAAAGAAACAAAAAGAGATATTTTTGTTATTTTGCCAAAAAAGAAAAATGAGAGAATTCCTTATTTAAAGAAGGAAATCATTAAAACTTTAGAACTGATTAAATAAAAAATGACCTACGTGGGAATATTCGAAGAAGCTAAACAAAAAAAAACAATAAAAAAGCTTAGAGCAAGAGTAAAAGATTTAATGCAAATTAATAAAGAACATCAAATGATGAATGGAAAATTGAGAAGTGAATTAGAAATTGAAAGAAAAAATCATACCT
>PBQF01000067.1 GCA_002724975.1 Parcubacteria group bacterium | reverse complement strand
GTGACTCTATTGGGACAGGTTTCCTGTACCCCGAATCATCCATATCCGATATCGGAAAGGGTCCAGCCGATATTTTATTCGGTTTATACGGAACCTCCCAAGCATCTGGATCCAGCGATCTCCTACTCTTCGGACGAGTATGCGTTTCTGGAATTGGTTTATGAACCTCCTTTTCAGTATCACTTCCTGAAACGGCCATATGAATTAGAACCGTTAACTGCGACAAATATCCCGGTGGCCGAGTATTATGGCGATGAGGGAAGATTGTTATCTGCTGATGTTGACCTTGAGCAGGTTAAAAAAGTTGTCTATACAATAAAAATTAAAGAAGGAATTAAATATCAGAACCATCCCTGCTTTGTCAAAACAGAATGGCCTGAAGAGATATTAAATGATGTTGATCGCATTACGGATTTTACTGAAGTTGCAACCCGGGAATTGAAAGCAGTTGATTACGTCAATCAAATTAAACGACTGGCAGATTCGAGATTGCCTTGCCCGATACTACCCATCATGGCTAAGTACATTGATGGCCTGGATACATTCGCCGGTGAATTGGTTAAAGAGCTGGAAGCTGAGAGGAAACGCAGAAGCGAGGAACAGGGGGCTGCTTATAACCGGGAACAGGATGAAAGGATGAATCCGATTCATCTGGATTTGAATGATCAACCTTTTCCCGGAGTTAAATTGATAGATGATTATACGTATCAGATTGTCCTGAAAAGACCATATCCACAGATCCTTTACTGGCTGGCGATGCCGTTTTTTGCGCCTATGCCCCAGGAGGCCATAGATTTTTTTGAACAGGGAATTCTCCGTGACAAGGGGATTACGATCGATCGTTATCCTCTGGGAACAGGGCCTTATCGGATTGAGAAATACGATCCTAACCTTGAATATATTTTTGTAGCTAATGAAAATTTTCATGATGAGTTTTACCCATCAACAGGAGAAGAGGGTGATAGAGAGAAAGAGCTGCTCGTGGACGAAGGTAAAAAGCTTCCTTTCTTGAATAAAATTATCTTCAAGAAGGAAAAGGAATCTATCCCCTTGTGGAACAAGTTCCTTCAAGGTTATTACGATACTTCCGGAATCTCCAAGGACAGCTTTGGACAGGCGATACAGATTTCTACACATGGAAATGTTGAAGCATCGGAGTTCCTAAAGAATCGGAATATCAGTCTTCTCACAAGTGTCAGTCCATCGACCATGTATGTGGCGTTCAATATGAGTGATCCGGTTGTTGGTGGTTATACCGAAGAACAGAGAAAGTTGCGACAGGCTTTTTCTATTGCGATTGATATGGAGGAGTATATTCAAATCTTTGCTAATGGACGTGGAACTTCATCTCAAAGCCCATTGCCACCCGGGATTTTTGGATATGAAAAGGGTAAGGCCGGTATGAATCCGGTTGCATATTATTGGGATGAAAAATCGCAAAGTGCGAAGCGCAGAAAGATAGCTGAGGCCAGAATACTCCTGGCAGAAGCAGGGTATCCGAATGGAAAAGACAAAGACGGTCGTCCTTTGGAGATTACTTTTGTTAATTCATGGTATTCACCTGCACTAGGGCCACGAATAATCTGGTTCGAGAAGCAGTTTAAAAAGCTTGGTGTTGTAATGAAAAATGAGACCTCTGATTACAATCGTTTTCGTGAAAAAATAGACCAGGGAAATTTTCAGTTTACTATGTGGGGATGGAATGCAGACTATCCGGATCCAGAAAACTTTCTTTTTCTTCTCTACGGTCCGAATTCCAGAGAGAAACATAAAGGTGAAAACACTTCTAACTATGAGAATCCCGAGTTTGATAAACTTTTCAAGAAAATGGAAACTATGCCAAGTGGACCGGAACGGCTAGCAATTATCAGGGAAATGAAGAATATTCTACACAAGGACAGTCCCTGGGTAGGGGGTCTTAATCCTGTCGCATATGGACTGTTTCATGAGTGGTACTCAAATGCGAAACCTAATGCGATGTACAGGGGTGCTTTGAAGTTTAAAAGGGTTGATCACGTTCTGCGTGAGAAGAAGCGGGAAGAGTGGAATCAGCCCCGATTCTGGCCTGTGATTTTAGTTGTAGTTTTACTAGGTTTAGGAACAGTGCCGGCTATTAATACTATTCGACGTCGCGGAAAGGCTACGGCATGAATATATTCGACTTTACAATCAGGCGTGTTCTCTATTTTCTGCCGGTTATCCTTCTGGTAAATCTGCTGACGTTCTTCCTGTTCTTTGTTCTCAATCCACCGGATATGATGGCAAAAAAAATTCTTGGGGATAAAAATGTAACTCCTGAAACTATTGAGAAGTGGAAGAGAGACCACAGTTACCATCTGCCTCGTGTCTTCAATTCTGAAGAGCTCGGATTCTCTAAGATAACACAGACGATTTTTGTTCAGAAATCAGCAAGACTCCTGAAATTTGATTTTGGCAAATCAGACAGAAACAACCTTGATATCGGAAAAGAGATCAGGCACAGGATGGTTCCTTCCCTGACGATTACTGTCCCGATGTTATTCTTGAGTTTGATCGTATGCATTAGTACGGCGTTGATTGTTGCTTTTTACCGGGCAACATATGTTGATCTGTGGGCTCTGGTTCTCTGTGTCTTTATGATGTCTGTCTCAATGCTTTTTTATATTATCGGAGGCCAGTTTGCCTTTGGGAAATTATTGAAGCTGTTTCCGATATCCGGATATGAATCAGGTATCTATTCCTGGAAATTTGTTTTCCTGCCGGTTGTTGTCGGGGTTATCTCCGGTATCGGGGCGAGTGTCCGCTTCTACAGGACAATCTTTCTGGAAGAGATAAACAAGGACTATATCAGAACTGCCAGATCAAAAGGGTTGTCAGAGAGAGTTATACTTTTTAAGCACTGTCTGAAAAATGCCATGATCCCGCTTTTAACAAATATTGTTATGAGCATTCCTTTTCTGTTTATGGGCTCTTTTCTTCTAGAGATTTTCTTTGGCATTCCCGGATTAGGGAACTTCACCATTGAAGCTATCGACGCACAGGATTTTGCAATTGTCAGATCGATGGTCTTTCTTGGATCTCTTCTTTACATTGTCGGTTTAATTTTAACGGATATCAGCTACACACTGGTGGATCCAAGAATAAGGTTTAAGTAAAAGGTTAAAAAAATATGTTCCTATTAACAGCTAAAACGTGGTCAGAAACCATTCAATATAACTACCCTCTGCAAAATGCGATTGCTACAGTTGTCTTCCTGGTAATCACTTATTTTGTTTATAATTCAGTGAAGGATGAGAGAGGGAGAGAAATATGGCGTTACATATTTAGAAGGAAACTGGCCGCTGTATCTTTTTTTATCCTCTGCTTCTTTATATTGGTTAGTATTGCGGACAGTTTCAAGTGGCGTGATCCGCTTCTTGACGATACGGGGAAAGTCTCTATGGATTTGAGAGGTAAAATAATATATCAAAATAGCGCACTTTCAATATTGGATCGTCTCTGTACCGGCATTCGCACTAATAATGAAAAGACCTATTCTGCTCCGTTTTCTGATCATCAATTTACCAAAGACCTTATTCAAAACAGAAATGGAGAAAGTGTCTGGCATCAGGAGAAACTTAACTATCCGGGAAGGCATCTATTGGGTACAGACGTTGTCGGAAGAGACGTCCTGTATATCTGCCTTAAAGGGATTAGGACAGGTTTGATTATTGGTGGATTTACTACTATGATCTCCATCCCGATCGCTTTGGTCCTAGGCGTTATCGCGGGATATTTTGGGAGATGGCCGGATGTATCTATACAATTTGTCTATTCAACAGTCGGATCTGTCCCGTTTATATTGATTGCCGCAGCTTATATTTTGATTCAGGGAGCAAGTATTTTCAACCTCTGCCTGATCATGGGAGTGACCGGCTGGACTTCCCTTTGTAGGCTTCTCAGAGGTGAAACCTTGAAGACTAGAGAGCTGGATTATGTCCAGGGAGCTATTGCGTTGGGATCGAGTCGTATTCGGATACTTTTCAGGTATATTGTTCCAAATATTTTTCATCTCGTTCTGATAACGAGTGTCCTGGGTTTCAGCCATTTAGTGCTGGCTGAGGCTGTCTTGAGTTATTTGAAGATTGGAGTAGGGCAAAGTACTTACAGTTGGGGCAATATGATAAACCAGGCCAATCTGGAACTGGCCCGCGAGCCGATAGTCTGGTGGAATCTGTTGGGCGCATTTATATTTATGATGGCATTGGTACTGCCGGTGAACCTGTTTGGAGACACACTTCGGGATGCCCTGGATCCGAAAATGAGGGGGCAGAAATGAGTGATATCGTCCTTGAAGTCAAGAATTTGAAAACCTACTTTCATACGGATGAAGGGGTGGTGCCGGCTGTTGATGGAGTTGATTTCAATCTTAAGAAGGGGAGAACGCTTTGTGTTGTCGGTGAGTCCGGTTGTGGTAAATCTGTGACGGCATACACGGTCATGCGCTTGATACCGATGCCATCGGGAAAGGTTGAAAGCGGAGAGATTCTTTACAAGGGAGAAAATCTCGTCAAGCTGACGGAAAACGAGATGCGCGATATCCGTGGCAACGAAATAGCCATGATTTTTCAGGAACCGATGACGTCACTCAATCCTGTATATACGATTGGTAATCAGATCGTGGAAGCGATTGTGCTTCATCAAAAGGTTAATCAAAAAGAAGCTCGGCAGCGTGCTGTCAAGATGCTTACAAAAGTCGGTATTCCTGATGCTGAAATGCGAATTGATGAATATCCTCACCAGATGTCAGGAGGCATGAAACAGCGCGTCATGATTGCAATGGCTTTGAGTTGTAATCCGGAGGTGTTGATTGCAGATGAGCCGACGACCGCGCTCGATGTAACCATTCAAGCTCAGATACTTGACCTTTTGCAGCAGCTTCAGTCCACCGAAGGGATGTCCATTTTATTGATCACTCATGATCTGGCAGTGGTTGCAGAAGTAGCTGATGAAGTGTTGGTGATGTATGCATCCAAGGTGGTAGAGAAATCTGGGGTAATTGAAGTATTTAAAAACGCTAAACATCCTTATACACAGGGCCTCATTAGGGCCATCCCGCAATTAGGAAATAGGGTAGACAGATTAAATGAAATTTCGGGCCAGGTTCCGAAGCCTCAGAATTATCCAAAAGGCTGTCACTTTGCTGACCGTTGTCTTCACGTCATGGATATTTGTCGTCAGAAGAATCCCGGAATGACAGAGGTATTTACTGATCATTTTGTTTCCTGCTTTTTATATGAGGGGGGGAAATGAATCTTCTTGAAGTAAAAGGGCTCAAAACATACTTCACTTCGAAGAAAGGAATGTTTTCCAGAACTACCAGTCATGTAAAAGCGGTTGATGGAGTGAGCTTTGATATTCGTAAGGGTGAAGTGTTGGCCCTGGTAGGTGAATCGGGTTGTGGCAAAACGACAATAGGTCGGACAATTTTACGGTTAGTTCCTGCCACGGAGGGTAGTGTTCATTTTGATAGTACGGATGTTCTTGGCGCTGACAGGAAATCTCTTTTTGATCTGCGTAAAAAAATGCAGATTATTTTCCAGGACCCTTTTTCTTCTTTAAACCCGCGTATGACAGTAGGACAACTAATTTCGGAAGGCTTAACAATTCATAGTTTAGGAACGTTTGCACAGAGGCGTGAAAAGAGTGCGGAATTATTAGAGAAGGTTGGGTTGTCTGCCGATTATGCTAAGCGCTATCCTCACGAATTCTCTGGTGGGCAGCGTCAGCGAATTGGAATTGCCCGTGCTTTGGCTCTTAATCCCAATTTTATTGTTTGTGACGAAGCGGTGTCAGCTTTAGATGTTTCGGTCCAGGCCCAGGTGTTGAATCTGCTTTCAGACCTGAAGAAAGAGTTTAATCTGAGTTATCTCTTCATTGCACACAACCTTTCGGTAGTAGAGCATATTGCAGACCGGATTGCGGTGATGTATCTGGGTAAGATCATGGAGCTGTCAGACAGGGATACTCTATTCTCAGACCCCAAACATCCGTATACAAAAGCGTTGTTCTCCGCCATTCCCGAAATCACTCCGGGTAAACGTAAGGACAGAGAGTTGCTCAAGGGAGATATCCCGTCCCCTTCTTCACCTCCACCGGGCTGTTGCTTTCATACCCGTTGTCCAATCATGACCAAGAGGTGCTGCAAGGAGGTACCGGAGCTAAGGAAGATTTTGGGTGGACAGCAGATAGCCTGCCATGAGGTTTATGTTTGATACGTGACTGAGATTTCCGGCTTTTCCAGGTTGTTTTTTTCTGGATAGGATTTGTGAAGAATCCGTTGTCCCCGAAAATACAGAAAGAAGATAGAGGTACAGTTATTAAGACCGCAATGACTACAATAGTCTATTAGTTTTAAACCTATATTAGGGGGGAAGGGAACTAACTAATGATGTACGTAATAGGTTTTTTAACTCAAAGGGAGGGGTTGGTCAGCCTGCTGTAGCTTGCCTAGAGGTAAGGGTTTTATATGCTGAGTTAAAGGAGAGGTTGGTGTGAAAAAGCTTAGTGGATGGAATAGGATGTTTGTCATTATTGCAGGAATATGGACAATCGGTGTAATAATATTCGCAATTAGTCTTTTTCCTAGCCAAGGAATTGCTTTTGGTCTTTGTATTCTTTTGTTGTTATTTTTTATTTTCTATCGCCGATAGACTTTGTGTATGGCAAGGAAGGGATTAAATTCCAAGGCTTTTCTTGAGTTTTCTGATTCCTTAGCAGGCAAAAATTTTTTCTTTACCACATCAAGAATATATAAGTACCTAGGGAAGAAAACTGTCTGCCTTCTTCAGTTTTTGAGGAAGGTACTTTTCAATCACATAATTCAGGCCATGTTTTGCCAGTGCCTGCTGCTCTGCCCTTACTCCCATTTTTAATAGCTGATTAATTGCTTTCTGCCATTCCTTACTCTGTTTTATAAACGGGTCGTTCTTCAGGGCGTCTTTTGCTCTTTTGATATCTACGTCTTTAAGTGGATGTGTCGGGAGCTTGTAATCAATGATATCTTGCGGTGTTATACCAAGGTATCGCGCATTTGGTACGCAGAAATATTGGTTAATGTGTGCCGCATTTCCTGACCCCACCTTAAGGGTTCTGTATATGTTGCTGATGCCATAAGGGTCTCCATCAACAAAGACATAAACGGGGATCTTTTTTCCTTCTGATAAACGTCTGATGAATCTTCTGCATGCTCTGGTTGGCACGCCTCCCATAGAGATTAATATACAGTTTGCTTTCTTCCAGTAGTTGTGTTTTACCAGTCGTTGGAACATTCCGGCAGTTTCTATCACCAGTATAAACTTAGCATTGGTTTCGAATTTCAGATGCTCTGTTGATATGGGAATAGAGTATGCGCCTGAGCCGAATTTAGTGCAGTCGATTTTGAGCTGCTTGCCAGTCTCCTGATCCTTATCTATTACAACCAGTTTCCCGGCGACATCCCCTCCCTTCTCTTCGGGGATAAAACCCAACTGCTCTCTGTTGACTTCAAACATAGCCTCGACATCATCGATTACGGTATCTGATTCAGGTTGTTCTTCAAAACGTGCATTGTCCCAGTTCTTGGATACATAATAGGCCTCCCTTTTTGTTGCTATATCATCTTTTTCAATGAGTTCTTTCGACAGGGACATCACTCTTAATGTCTGGGCAAATGTTTTTACAGTATTAACCGTTAAAGTTCTGGTTTTTTTCTGCCCGATTAGTTCCAGGAAACCTCTCTTTGGGATATATTTAACATTGCTAAGTGCGCGAATAGGGAAATCGATACTGGGGGTTTTTTTCTTAGTGATCTTGTTGTGAATAGTGGAAGCAGATTCTTCTATTTTTTTAAGTGTTTTTGTCATGATCTACTCCTTTCAAGGACATCTGTCAGGTTATTAATTATTTTTTGTTCCTGCTTGTCATTTAAGTCTAATATTTCCTTTAGTGCTATTCCTATGTGAGGTATGTATTTCTTGATATACAATTTCTTCTTGAATTCTTCGGCCGCCCTCTTTTTTCTCTTGATGAATGTGGACACGTGGCGCCCGCATTCCTGCAGGGCCAGTTTAATCTCTTTTTCAATCTCATGATAATGTGCGATTGCCTCTTTACTTTCTGATGTAAAAGGTACCCAGACGGATGCGAGGTGTACCATCAGGAGTACTGGTCCGGAAGGGAGTGCACCGGTAGATTGTGACAGTCCATAATTTCTCCATGAAGTGTTTATTGCTGATTCGGTTACGACGCACGCGGATTGTTGATACAGCAAAGGAACTCTATTGGCAAATCTCATCAGTCTTATCAGTCCCTCTTCCGGTAAGTCTCCCCCGTATGCCAGTCCAACTTCAATCTGAAATGGGTTGCCTCTATATACGGATGGTGGCCGCGTGTTTGATGTGAAGAAATCTGCATTGATCTGTTTTTGGAGCCCTTTGATTATGGCATTTTTTCCAATTGGAGAGATGCAATCTGTAGGGGGGTTCATGATCTTGGTTAATTTGATAGCCTTGAAAAGTGCGTCTGCTTCCTGGACGGCGATCCTTGAAGGTCGGGCTTTTCCATGTAAACCGGCTTTTTCACAAATCTCATCTGCAACTCTTGTACTTACCCTAGAGAAATCTTTAGTAAGACAGGATCGGAGATTTTTTGATTTTGTGTCATGCAGCATCTTTATCAATATCCCCAGTTCAATACCATAAGGGTGTGGTTTTATCTCTTTCGGTTCTATGGGTAATTCTTTCGACGCCCTGGGATATCTTATTTCCTTGTCTTCAGGGTTGATGTATGTTATGTCGGCATGTGGATTCGCGATGGACGTTTGTTCAATGTATCCATCGACAGATTGCCGGCCTTTCTGGTATCTTGCTTCTAATTCGATAACCACCTTTGTGCCTCGTTTGACTTCGTAATCCACTACCTCGTCTTTTACAATTCGAGGTTCGTTCTTCTGTGTGTCAATGACAAGGCTGTAATGGTGTGCAGGCATCTTTGGTGACGTTTTCGACGTTATCAATATCGGCTTGCCGGTTGTCAGCTGGCCATACATGCCTGCTGCAGATATGCCTATTCCCTGCTGGCCTCTAGACATCTTAAGTGTGTGAAATTTTGAGCCGTAAAGTAGTTTGCCGAAAATCTTTGGTATGTGTGTTTTTAAAATGCCGGGCCCATTATCTTCAATAGTAACTATAAATCTATCTTCGGATTTTTTAATATTGCTTATCTGTACTTTTATGTCAGGAAGGATTTTCGCTTCTTCGCATGCATCCAGAGAGTTGTCGATTCCTTCCTTGATCGTTGTGAGCAAGGCTTTTCTGGGGTTATCAAATCCAAGTAAGTGTCTGTTCTTTGTGAAGAACTCACTGACTGAAATTTCTCTCTGCTTTTTTGCAAGATCTTTGGCGGTTACCTTCGCAGTCTCTTTTGCCTCTTTTTTTATTTTTTTAGGGGATGCCATTTGTTCTTATTTTACAATGTCTTTTTTCTCTTCCATGATCCTTTCGCAATTACTGCAAAGTTCCGCTCCTTTGTGGTCTGTGTCGTCTATAGTGTTTGATAAAAACATGACGCACTTATTATTTTTACAGTGGTAGAGACCATATGTGTGTCCAAGTTCGTGAACAGCTTCAATAATTGTTCTGTGTTTAAATTGTGCAGAATCTTCTGGTAGATCGTAAAACTCCTGTCTGAGCCTTGTCAAAGAAATAACAGATACTTTCTTTTTTACGTCTGCTCCGCCGAAAACAAAAGTACGCTCAGGTACATACAGATCAACATCGACGATTCCCAATATTCTGTCATATCCTGTTAGCTTTAATTTGTGTATTTTCTTTAGTATCTTTGTTGAATTATACTGTTTTTTATGTTTGTGATACGCATAAGCAGGTTCCTCTAATTGCCTTCCAATCTCTACCGAAACATTAAACCGTTTTTCAAGTTCTATTTGTGTGTATTCCAGGATTTTGTTGTCTATATCGCCTATCTGGATTAAACAAAATATTTTCTTCATATCGGTGTTTGCAGCGTAGTTTGTTTTTATAAATATATTACTTGCTAATAGCAGTGTAAGCATGACAAATATAGCGAGTTTGAAATTGCATTTTAGAGCTGGTACCATATCTTGATAATAAAAAAACGAAGTGTATTACATGTAATCTAATTCTGTACAAAAAAATACGGTGCTGCATCAACAGGTTTTGATGACAATTGTAGCTTATCCGTTTTTGGGTGTGTAAATACTGAAAAGTGTTTGAGGGCAGGTTTATACAAATGGAAATTTGTATTTAAGCTGAAGCTAGCCATCCAGAGTTACAAATCGTCATTTAAATTAGTGTCCAAGCCAGTACCGTGTGCTTTTACTAACTCAAGCGCTTGCGGTTTCGTAAAGCCTTCTTTGCAAAGAGAGGTATAGAAATTATGCATAAGTATCGCTAGCGTTTTTTGTAGGTCCACGCACTGTGGTAGAATCTCGTTCAGGTGTCGCAGGCCTTGTTCTGCCTCAATTTGTGCCATTAGGCGTCTTAGGTCGTCATCCATTTTATGTAATTAGCCTTACAAGTAGAAAATAAACCATTGTTAAGAGTGCAATCAGACTGAATTGAATACCTATATGTCTAAATTCTTGTATTACTAAATGCATAATACCCCTCCTACTATATATTGTAGAAATTTAATAGCAATATACAACATTTGTACAGGAAGTCAAGTGTTTTTTAATAAATTTTTGGTGGTAGAACGTCTGCAAGGTGTTAGCAGGTTGATTATCTGGTTTTTGCTAAAAGGTGTGTTAGAATCTACATGTTTTCGAGCTTTTTTAGAGAAAAATGAAGTCGTCTCTTCGTGATGGCACCCTTTCTGAGAGGTTTTTGTTGTTATGGGCGATAAATAACTGTTTTAAATGCGATATGGTTGAATCAAAAGGGGTGTATGGCCTTTTGTTGTCGGTACTTATAAAAGTATATAAATAATATTTTTTTTATAAATTTTTATTTTCTATTGACAATATTCTATTTTAGTCTATACTCGCCCTTCTTGTTCTTTGGAAATTGACAACATAAAAGCGTTGGGTGTATAGCTTATAAGTTGCTTTGCTTGTTGCCGTTATGTCGGCACGAGAAAAGTGACGAATGGTTAAAAGAAGTAAAATGAGTACATTATTAAATTTATGAAGGGTTTGATCTTGGCTCAGAACGAACGCTGGCGGCGTGGATTAGGCATGCAAGTCGAACGAGGATATATC